>JBDKVB010000179.1 GCA_039679385.1 Armatimonadia bacterium
CTTCCACGGGCCGGCATCGATGCGGTACCCGGGTCGGCCTGGGCCCTCGGGACGGTACATCGGCTGTCTGTCGCCCCTGATGAAGCTTGGGCCACGGTCGTCACGCGGGTGCCAGGGCTCATAGGGCCGCGGACCCGGGTGCATGTCGCCGATGGTGAAGCCGTAGTGACGTCCCCGATCCCAGTCGCGGTAGCAGGGCAGTCGCCCGTAGTCGCGTCCGAAGTAGGGGAAGGACCACCACGGTCGGCCTGCCCAGCACCAGTCGTAGTAGTCGCCGAAGGGCACTCCGTAGTTCCAGTACACACCACAGTACAGGATCGCATCGGAGGGCCGGAAGTGAGCGTCGATGTGGGTGTACAGGTACTCGGTGCGCACGCCGCTATCGGCCCCGGTTGCCAGCGCAGCACTGAGCAGGGCCCGAGACAGCTCCTCCTCATCGACATTGTCCAGGTCAACCCTACCGTTCCGGAAGACCGGCAGGTCTACGAGACGACTCGCCGGGATCTTCAGGTCGGCCAGCGTGAGACTCCATCGCCGCCAGTTGTCCCAGGCGTAGAGCCGTCCGACGCGGTCCTCCGCGACACCGGCAAGGTCTCCAACGTAGAAGGCGATCAGCAACTCCTGTGGAGTGTACAGGTAGCGCCACCGGGCGTACTGCACACGCTCGCTGGGCACCGACCAGTTCCTGGTCACGAGCTCGGTCGCATAGAGAGTCTCCACGTCGCCGCGCTGCGGTGTGCCGGAGACCAGCGGGACCTGGTTGTCGAAGCAGCGACCGTTGTAGCGGGCCACTTCGGCCGTGCTGATGCCGGCTCCACGCGCCTCCTGGAACCAGTCCAGGCGTTGCAGGCTGCCCTTCAGGTAGGCGTCAAGGCCACGACCTGTCCGGTAGCCAATCTCTGCGGCCGCCAGGATATCGCGCGACAGCCATCCCTGCTGGTAGTAGCCGAACACCTCGTCCGGATGCAGATTGAAGACCTGTGCTACTGCCGAGCAGACGAAGAGGTCCTGCAGCGCGCTATCCGGCATGTCCCTGGGCGCGGTGACCTGCACCTGCTCGGGAAGCGACATGCGGTTCAGTGCGTCCGCGGTGACTCCCTGCGCCTCAGCGATCTCGCCCCAGGCCTTGCCCTGGGTCCTCTGCGAGATGACCTGCATGATGTTGGTCCCCGAGAGGAAGGAGACATAGAACGCGGGCAGGACGTCCGAAGACGGCATCTTCACCATCGACGCCAGATAGAGAATCTCGTTGGCGTCGTAGCCGAAGGCGTCACCGGTCAACCCCGCCGCAAACACCTCGAGCAGATCCTCTTCGTTGCTCAAGGATACTGCATACCGCTGTGCCACGTTGGTCGCAGGTGCGGCCTGAACCGCGACCGTCAGAGTGGCCAGCGACACCACCCCCAAGAGAACCAGACCCCTTCGAAGTACCTGCTGTCTGGTCATTTCCGCCACCTCCCACGCCCTAAGGGCGCGCAATCCTCTGAACATTACTACCGCTTGTAGTATTACCAATACCACAGACGCCCAATCCAATGCAAGGTTCTTTCTTGGGCCCACCTACTTTTTACTCTGCGCGAGGCAGACAAGGCCTCACAACGCCTCCTCACCAGCCACGCCGGATCGCTCGTAAGTCACGTGGCAGCTCTCGAATCCAGCCTTGGCCAGAGTCCGCGCACCGGCCAGGTTGCTGCTGTGGACTGTCGCCACGATGCGTTCAATCTCCCGCTGCGCGAAGTGCCTCACAGCGTACTGGGCCAGGAGAGTGCCAAGTCCGAGACGCCGCTGCGAGGGACGCACATACAGGCTCTTGATCACGCCGTAGCGTTCCCCGGTTGCGAGCGTCTTGCGGGTGCTGAGCCACAGCCAGGCAACGATGTCCCCTCCCTCGGCATCCACCAGCACCACCATTCCCTCGGGCTCCCGAGCGAAGGCACGCTTCAGCTTCTCGGTGTGGTACGTTAGGTCCTCAAGCGGCGCCTGCGGGAAGTTGGCCCGGGCTACCTCACGCTCGAACACCGCGAGAACCGGCAGGTCCTCAAGCCGCGCAAGACGAGTGCTTGTCTGGGGCATCGGTCTTCACCGCTTCAGCTTCGGGATCAGGGCAGAGAGCCGGTCAGACGCCCTGCCCTGGGGCTGCGATCGACCCTGGTGAAACCTTCCGACCGGCGGTTCTGTCTAAGGGTGTGTAGGTTTGAGGCGAAGAGCTGCCCTTGACAGCGCAATCGGCTGTTCGTATAATCGAACTTGTATTCGACGAACCGCGCGTTAGGATTTGAGGGAGTTGGCATCATGGACTGGACGACCCCACCGACCTTGCACACAATCAACGGATACCATATCGCCCTGTGGATCCTCGGGTACTGCACCTGGCGCTTCCTTCTCCATCCGCGTCGCGCAGCAGTCGCTACGGTCACGCGCAAACCGATCACGACTGTCTCCGCCGCTCCGACGGCTCGCCGCGCTCTCGCACTTGAGCCGCAGCCGGTCGACCGCTGGGCACGTCGTGCCGAGCTGCTCGCGGGCGTCGGTCGCGTCGACCCGCGGCGTCTTCGCCTCCAGCGCCGCCTTCGGAAGGCCGCCTAGACAGCCCTTCTGCCGCCTAACCCATGCACCCAACACGACCTCCCCTCAGTGGGAGGTCGTTTGCTGTCCGGTCGTAGAGTTGCTGAACCGCACGCCTCGACTGTCGAAGCTCATTACCCGTCCAGCCTCCGCGACCTGTACCACGAGGAAGGTCTCCCCCTGTGATCCCCACCGTTGCGGGCGTGCAGGCCCGACTACTCGCGCCTGCGGGTTGAGGAACACGACCTCGGTGATGGCCTCGGGCAGTGTCTTCGGGCTCGTCGGCGCGATCGAAGGCCTGGGCTCGGTGAGCGTCTGCTCGAGCAAGAGCAGTTGGTGATCGGGCAGCGAGTACTCCAGCAGGTTGAACTGCTGGCGCAGATCCGACTGCACGAACAGCGTCCGCCGGGCATCGAAGGTGCGCATTGTCTGGATCTGCCGCTCCAGCGCCGCCGTCTCGGACTTGAACCCAGGCACCGACGCCTTCAAGGTTACCCCCAAGGAGATCACCACAGCCAGCCCCAACAGGATCGTCGCGCAGGTCCCGTAGCCCAGTACCCGCACGCCGCTGTCCTCCCACTCGGTGCAGAACTGTCTCAACCCCGCCGCCGCGACGAGAAGGACAAAGGGGTAGTAGACCAGCACATGGTTCGCGTTATTGACATGCACCACGAAGTGGAACAGCGCAATCGGCACCAGCCAGACCAGGAGCAGGTGTGTTCGCGAATCCCGCAGCAGGTTCGAGGGGCGGAAGACCTGCCCGCAGCCATACACGAAGAGCGGTAGCCAGCCGAGGACGGAGACATGGCTCGCGCCACCGAAGATCAGCGTCGACAGCTCGGCCAGGTGCCCCTGGATCGCCTCCAGCAAGGCTCCGGGTCCCTGTGCAGTCGCTGCCATGAGGGTGCTCGGCCAGATGGCCTCCTGCCACTGCACCGACACCGCATGCCGGTAAGCGCCCCAGGACCCACAAGCCGCAGCGGCACCCAGTTCGGAGGAGGCTGTCAGCAGCCCCATGACGAGCAGGCCCACGAGCCGACTGCCCGCGCCCAGGCCCCAGGTCGCAACCAGCCACACCGGCACCACCGTCAGCGCCGCCTGCGGACGGATCATCATCGCCAGACTCGCCAGGACAGCGCTGAAGACCGTCCATCCGCCACCCCGGGCTCTCGCTCGCCATCCCGCCCACAGAGTCAGGGTCGTCAGCGCCACCTCGGCCGCGTGTGACTGCGCCATCATACTCGTGTGCCATACCGCGGGAGAGGTGGCCCACAGCAGGCCTGCTGCGAATCCGGCCAGGCGACCGTACCACTCCAGCCCCACCAGGTAGAGCGCTGCCGCGCCCAGGGCCGTGAACAGGATACTCAGCCAGTACAACGCCAGATCGGTTCGTCCCGCCAGCAGCGTCCGGGCACCCCGCACCAGCAGCAGGTACGAGTGATAGCCGGGCGGCTGCGGATGGTTGTGCAGCGGGTCGAAGCGGTCTACGCCAATCGCGTAGGCCCCGGCATCGGAAGTCGGCAGGATCGAGGGAATCGCCGTCGCACGCAGGGCAAGGGTCAGCACCATCAGACCCAGGATCAGCCAGAGGTCGCCTGAGCTGACATGCGACGGGCCGACGTCAAGGCTCTGGGCGTCCTTCCTCCTCGGCTTGCCCGTCGACTCCTTGACGGTCGTTGGGGCCTTGTCTCGACTTGGCTTGTGCCGCACCTTTGCACCTCGTCAATCGCAGCGGCGATAGAGGATATTGTAGAAGTAGTCCGGCGTTCCTACGCCACGGATCTCGCGGTCCAGGCGATAGTGCCTCTGGAGCAACTCGTGCAGAGGCTTCAGTTGCTCAACGCCCCCCTCGAGCTCCAGGACATGGTTGTAGTTGGAGAGGACGATGTAGGCCGGCTTGCTGCGCTCCAGGTCCTGCTTCCACATCCTCCAAACCTCCTCGCGCGCCGGGTCCTCACCAGCTTCGTACAGGAAGCGCGTATAGATGAAGCGCGAAGCCGGCCGCAGTCCGGTCAGGAGCGGGAGCTGGCAGTTCATCCCCACGACGAAGAGGCTGTCGCCCGGCTTCGTGCGGCTTGTAAGGTACTCGGCGGTCGCCACTTCGTTCGAGACGAAGGGGTCAGGCCTGCCCATGACCCGCCAATCGTGCGCTGCATTGTAGGTCCTGGACAGCAGCGGAACGGCAATCACCAGGGCCCAGAAGACCAGAAAGCACTTCGCAATCTTCCGTACCTCCGGAGGGTCCTCGTGCAGGGCTGCCCCTACTCGCGAGAGAGTAAGGCCGGCCAGCACAACCCCGGGAGCCAGGGGCTGAGCCTGGTAGTGCGGGAAGTAGCGCCTCCCGACCAGCATCCCGACGACGGTTAAGCCCAGCCAGGCAGCCATCAGGACCCTCTCGTGCCGCGGACGCACCTCCATCCACAGTAGGCCCAGGCCCACCACAGCCGGTCCCCACACGAAGACGAGGACGAGGAAGCGGTCCTCCATGAACCTCAGGGCACCGCGGACCGCCTCCGCCAGCGGGATGTCGTCCATGTAGGTCACGTTCGAGAGCACGCTGACCCGCCAGAAGTCACCGACCGCCCCGTGGGCGGCGAAGTAGCCGAGGATCAGCGCCGAGACCACTCCGACTCCGGCAAATAGGAGCCCGAGCATTCCCAAGACTCTCCTGAGCTGATCAGGGCGGTTCTCGTCGCTTCCCGTTGCGCCGCCGGTCCAGGCCATCACCCCCAGAAGCGCCGCGAGCAGGTCGAAGCAGTACACGGGCTTTGTCCACACGGCTATCGCCAGACCGACGCCGGCGCCGACAAACCGCCACGGCGAACCATCACGCATACCGGTTAGGAGCAGGTGCACTGCCACCAGCACGAAGGGCAGCGAGACCATCTCGGCGTTGAGCTCTCGGGCAAGCGGGAAGCTGGTCGCAAGGAGCAGCAACAGCGCCGTCCAGCGACCGGCAAGACCTCCGCCCAGCGTCTTCGCCAGCAGGTACGCGGCCCAGACACAGAAGCCCGTCCAGATTGTCAGGAAGAAGAGGTCGTACAATACCTGGTGCGAGCCGAAGAGGGCGGCCAGGCCCGTGTACGCAAACAGCATCACCGGGCCCTTGTTGTCCCACAGGTCACGGTAGGGCACAGCCCCCTGGAGCATCTCACGCCCTACCAGACCATAGATCGCCTGGTCGGGCGTCAGCCACTC
>JBDKVB010000180.1 GCA_039679385.1 Armatimonadia bacterium
CGCCGCGTGCGCTCCGAACTGTTTCAATCCACGCCCCCGCATGGGGGGCGACACGCATCGGTAGCGGGCGGAAGGTTGGCGGCGAGGTTTCAATCCACGCCCCCGCATGGGGGGCGACGCTGGCTGAGTTCGTGGCGCTGGTGTCCTGCGCGGTTTCAATCCACGCCCCCGCATGGGGGGCGACGTAGGCTGACCATGGTGACGACGCCGGGCGTGACGTTTCAATCCACGCCCCCGCATGGGGGGCGACATGCCCTGGCCTTCGGCCGCCATCCCCCAGGGCGAGTTTCAATCCACGCCCCCGCATGGGGGGCGACGCAAGAAGGCCCGCGCCTGCGGATTGTCGAGTTTGTTTCAATCCACGCCCCCGCATGGGGGGCGACATCATCTCCCCTATCCCCTGAGCGACAGGGCCTCCGGGAGAGCTTTCCGCGAACCTCTCCGCCACAACACCTCCTACGCACAACAACCTGACACCATATGACACCCAGGACGCCGGAACCCGCCGTACTACGCCTCCGCGAACCTCCCTGGGAAACTCTGGGCACTTGACGTTCGCGTACATTGCCGTGCCCCCTCCCGAGGCCCGACACGACGCTTTCCTCCGCCGTCAACCGGCCGCTGCTACAGAATCAGCGGGCCCTCCGGGTCCCACGAGGCCTTCGCCCCAACATGCTCCACGCGTCGCCGCCAGTTCGCCCCCAGGAAATAGAAGCGCAGACTGTCGGTGGCCTCGTCAATCTCCTCCACAAGCTCCGCCCGCAGTTCGGCCCACTGCGCCGGGTCCACCAGGCACTCGAACAGCGAGAACTGCACCCGCTGTCCGTAATCCTGACACAGCTTCGCGACATGACGAAGCCTGCGACGTCCCTCAGCCGTCTCTGTGGATACATCATAGCCGACCAGCACCATCACCTTCAACCCATCTCCTCTCGTCCAGGACCGTCGGCGCCTATTTCCACAGGAAGGGAGGATAGGCGTCGAGGTCACCGCGCAGGTAGCGAGCCAGAAGCATCGCCTGCACATGTGAGATCAGCCCGACCGGGATCTTCTCCCCCAGGAAGGGGTGCTCGATCTCCTCCTGCTTGCGGCTCTGGTAGGCTGTCAGGACCACCTTGCGAGTGGCGTCGTCCATCTGCACCGCACCGGTCTCGGTCACCTCAAAACCCTCGGGCCGCACCTGCCAGCGGTTGATCAGTGACAACACCAAGCGGTCGGCGACGAAGGACCGCTGCTCCTCCATCAGGTCCAGCGCCAGACCTGGACGCCCCGGCCGGTCACGGTGGAGGAATCCCACGGCAGGATCCAGTCCCACGCACTCCAGGGCCGCAGCCGTGTCATGGACCAGGAGCGAGTAGAGGAAGGAGAGCAGCGCATTCACGCGGTCGAGCGGCGGGCGACGGTTGCGGTAGCTGAAGTGGAACTCGTCCTTCTGCGCCGTGATCAGGTGGTCGAAGGCTGAGAAGTAAGCGCGAGCCGCCTCGCCCTCGTAGCCGCGCGCTGTGTCCACTGAGACAGGCTGCGCCAGCGCCTTCAGCACGAGACGCAGCCGTTCCCCGGCCTCGGCAATCTGCTGCGTGCCGGGAGACTGGGGATGGTCACGGACCGCCCGCTGCAGGACAGCGCGGGCGTTGGCGACCTTCCCCAGGAGCAGGTCGCGGGTGACCTCCGCGGCGGCCTCGGGATGATCGGCCCGGCGGTACTGCTCGCGGCGCAGGAGAACGTTGCCGGATACCGGGCCCTGCACGCGAGCCCAGTACCGACCATAGCTGCTCAGGAAGGAGATGGCGATTCCGTTCTGGGCGCACAGGCCCATGAGCTGTGGGCTGCAACCGACGCGACCGAAGCACACGATTCCGCACAGGCCCCGCACCGGTACCCGCAGCTTGACCTCGCCCTCATGTCGCACAACTACCGTCTCATTCTCCCGCGCCAGGTAGGTGCCCGGCGTCGTTATGTAGAGCGTGTTCAAGAGTCGCTTCAAATCGGCGGGTCCTCCTCCTTCAGGGCGGTGTCCAGGATGCTCTGCACATAGCGTGAGGCCCGATGTGATCTGCCGGTCGTCGCAGGGAGGCACTGGTCGGACATTGAGCAACCGCGGCACCTGGGTGACTTGACGGGCTCTGGTGTGATGCCGTCGGTGAGCATCTGCCGGAGCTGCATCGCCAACTGCTCGACACGGCTGCGGAGGGCCTCGTCGAAGTCGACCTCCAGGCGGCGGCGCGGCTGTCCGTAGTACATGGCGCCCCGCTGGAGGATCACGCCCAGCATCTCCTCCAGGCACAGCGCCTGAGCGCAGAGCTGGACGAGGTCGCAGTCATCGGACTTGGGCTTGCCGCGCTTGTACTCGACAGGGAAGGGCTGCCAGAGTCCTGACAGCCCTTCCAGGTGTACGCCTTGGTCTGAGCAGTTGTCGGGCACGCGGTGGAACTCGACCACGTCGCACTGACCGGCGAGGCCTAGGCGGAGAGACCGGAGGCGAAGGCCCCGGGCAATTCGCAGGTCGCACCGGCTCTCGGTCCCGGGCTCGTGGGCCTGATCATGGAGTTGCTTGCCCTGGACGGTGAGGCGGTTCTCCGCCCACAGGCCCTCGACGTGAAGGAGGGCGCATTGGCGTGGGCAGAAGGCCAGATGCTGGAGCGCCGAGATGGGCAGGAGTTCCTCGTCGTCATACATGGTCGGGTCCTCCGCGTATGTCTCCCTGAGTCCACACCCCGCATGGGGGGGGACGAAGGACTTGCACACAAGTGCCTACACGTCGAACTGCTTCAGCTCCACGCCGGGGTACTTGGCGAGGGCCTCCTGATCGATGGTGACGTCGTAGTCGGAGAAGCTGCGCGGCGCCGTGACGTCATCGCGCCTGGTGACGTGCACGGCATCGAAGAGCCGGTGTGCCGGGGCACAGCCGAGCTTCGCTTGCTGAGCGCGCTGGGTCGCGTCGGAGTCGGTGCCGACGTGCTTGAACACGAAGAGCCCGCGGCAGGACATGAGGCCCTTGCTGGCCGAGCGGTCGTGCTCGTACATGTTCAGGAGCGACTCCCAGAGCAGTTCCAGGTCGCCCTCGGAGAAGCCGGTACCCTCGGCGAGATGGGCGCTGAGGAAGCCCCGAGCGGCGTAGAGGCCGTAGGGGATGAGGCTCTTGCGGCCCATGGTGCGGAGCTTGTCCTCGGGCTGCTCGTTCTCCCAATCGAGGTACTCCTGACTGGTTTTCGCACCCTTGACATCCTGGGCCACGGCCATCCGGGTGATGGAGATGTCCAGCGGCACCACGGGGTCAAGGGAGCGGGCGAAGGCGAACTGCACCGGTCCGCGCACCTGGCCGGCATTGGGGCCGGTGCTCATGACCGCGCCGAAGGTACGTACGTCGTAGAAGTTCCGGCACATCCAGTCACGGGCGAGAGCGACCTTGGCCTTCCCGGCGCTGGAGGTACCCTCGGCCTCATCCTCGCCGTTCTCTGCCTTCTTGGCGGTCTTCTTGGCCGCGCTCTTCCCGGCCGGGTCGAAGCCGCCATCGGTCTTCTCATGGGCCTCGACGATACGGCGATTGAGGTTGGTGGCGTGCTCAACGAAGATGGCGTAGGGCATCTCGTTGCCGCGGGCGATCTGCACGTAGTTGCGCACCCGGCGCTTGAGCGCAACGTCGGACACGAGGCCATGGAGATCCTCGGGGTCAATCCGCGGGGCATTGGCGGCGTCGGGATCGCCGTTGGGATTGCCGTTCTCGCAGTCGAACAGGTACAGGAACTCGTAGCGGTTCTTGATGGCCTCGGACATGTTAGTCGTCCCCCTTCGGGTTGGTGGTGGTATCGGCGGCCTTGTCATCGGTCTTCTTGGTGCGCAGGTCGGCGAGTTGCTGGTAGTAGCCGAGGGCGAAAAGGCTCTGCTCCTCGAGGTCGAGGGTGCGCGGAGCGCCGTCGCCAAGGCGGCTCCAGATCTGCGACAGCGCGGACTCATACCAGTAGGTCAGGCCACCCTCGAGCTTGTTGAGGTGGAACTGGCTGGAGCGTGCGAGACGCCCCAGGACCAGGGCGGGTGTGGCACTGGCGGCGGCGTAGTAGCGCTGCACAACGCCGGCGCCCACGTCTCCGAGGGCGGCATGCTGCAGGGCTGCGTAGACCGCCATCAGCCTTCCGCAGTGGTAGGCAAGGCTGGGGTGCTCCTCGTTCAGGTAGGGCTTGAGTGCTTGCGCCATTACGTCGTCTCCCTTCGAGCGGTGTGCACGCAGGTGATAGGCTCTGAGCAGGCCCATGCGGGCGTGATTCGGAACGGCGTCGTTGAGAATGTCCAGGCGGACCCGAGCCAGGGCCTGCGCATGGGCAGACCGGGGGATCGGCTCGCAGTGGAGAGCTGAGCGCCACACACGGCTAACCATGGGCGCTGCGAGGTCGTCGAGTTCGCGGACGGTCGCAGACAGGACCGCAAGGAACTTCGGGCAAGGAGCGAGGGCATTGCCACCGGCGCGATGGACGATCGCCAGATCGTCGAACCAGGCGGCGATGTTCTCGACGAGCTCGGCGAAACTGCCCTCCATCCAGTCGCGGACCATCACGCGGCCAGCGGCACCCGAGAGGGTTAGCGCGTTGTAGCGGTTGTCGGCGAGGTCGGGGCGCTCTCCGTCGCGGATGGCCGTGAGGAGCTCATGGGCACGATGCTGAGCGTTGGCCTCCTCGCGGCGCTGCTGCTGGGCCTGCCGCTTCGCTGCGGGCGAATCCTCACCGTTCTCCGCGGGGTTGGTGAGCATCTGCACCGGGTTGTCCTCGTCCGCCACGGGCTTCGCGAACCAGTAGGCGACCTTAGCCCCGGCCAGACGCTCGGAGTGTTTGGCCAGGAGGTCATTGAGGGCGTCACGGTAGGCGGTGGCGTCCTCGACGGAGACGGCGCAGTTGGCGGACTGGGACAGGCCGTAGGAAGTGAAGGCGTCCTTGTCAAAGCCGATGAGCGGAGAACCCATGGAGGAGCCACCGACATCGGCGAGACCGGTGATCTTCGGGTGAGTCGGCGCGGGGCTAGTCAGCTCTCCGGAGACGAAGCTGCGCATGGAAGAATCGCCAGCGGACCGTCTCTTGGCACCGTTCGCCGAGCCGCCGGAGAGGGTCTTGCGGAAGCTGCGCCACCAGTCATACCAGGCCGTCGACTCAACGGGGAAGGCGCCGCCGATGCGAAAGGTGACCTTCTCGTTCGGCTTAGCCTTCTGCTCGGCGAGCCGCTCCTGGACCTGCTGCAAGGAGGCGGGGTCGTCGAGGTAGTCGGCGACGTTCTCCAGCTCCGGCAGGACGGCACTTGCCTGGCGCAGCAGGTAGAGGAAGTAGGCGTGCTTCGCCAGGTTCTTGGGATCCTGCGCCTTGTCGCCGAGAAGCGCGACCACCTCGGTCGTGTCGATGAGGAAGTGGCTCTTGGTTACGCCGCCCGCCTTCATCTGACTGAAGCCCATCTCGGGACAGCGGGTGAACTCGCGGCCGGGGTTGCGCTTGGCCGTGGTGTCACCCAACTCCACGACGGATAAGCCATCGCCGGAAGAGGCGAAGACAATGGCCCACTTGACGGTCTTGGTGGTGAAGCCGGGCTCGGACCCCGGCAGGTGATCCTTGGCGTACTCCACAAGCTGCTTCAGCACCGGCCCTCACCGCCTTCGACCTTGAGCACGGCGGCGCTGTCGTAGTCGGGAACCTGGAGGACACCGCTGCTGAGACGCGCATCGAAGAGGCTGATCCGCGCCGGGCTCTCCCAGGTGCCGGGACGGGAGAGGTCAAAGACATCGTAGAGCATCCAGCCCAGGTCGCCGTCCCAGTCGACGGGCGACACGCCCTCGGCACCGGGCTCCACCAACTCGAAGTAAGCGGGGAACTCGCGGCATCCGAAGTAGGGCTGGTAGATGCACTTGCCATGCCCGGCACGACGGCGGAACTGTGCCTCCAGAGCTTGTTGGCGCTCCTCGAAGCCGGGCCAGGGGCGCATCTCGGCGTGGAGGCGATAGCGAACGTGCCTGAGCGCCATGGTCTGCCGCTGGGTGCGGCCCTTGGCGTCCGTTCCGAGGAAACTCTTGTCGGCGTCGGCGAAGATCGGCTGCGGTTCCTCCCTGCCCGAGGCCCACTGCGCAACCGTGCGGTCAGAGGGTCCCTTCTCCTTCACCTCGTTGCGCCGAAGAGCGATGTAGCTGGGACTGAAGGACGAGTGAGGCTTCTCCTGGCTATCCCAGGGCAGCACCTCGACCGCCGTGATCTGCCAGCGGAACTCGGCCTCTCTGCCGTAGCGGTTCGGCTTGCAGTAGATGGCGTCGTAGATGCCCCGCGCTGCGGAGGGCGTGATGATGGGGTAGCTGAAGCGCTCCACTTTGAGCTCAGGGCGGGTGAAGCAGGCCAGATCGCCCCACACTTCAAGAACCTGGTCTTTGGGTGTCACGAGCTTTCCTCCCATCCTCTGGATTCAGAATCCCAAGTACTTCCCGGACTCGGGCTCGAGGAGACCGCGTAGGTCGTCGTAGCCCTCGGGACCGGTGTAGATGAACCAGTCATCGGCGTATTCCCCCTTTCGTCCGCCACGGATCGGCACGGGCTCAAGTCCGTCGGCGAGCGGGCCGCGGGTGCGATTGGGATAGACGCCCACGGTGTAGGGCCTGGCCCGCTGGATCAGCGCGCGGCTTAGTCCGTCACGGCGTAACTCATCAGCGATTGGTACGGAGATCTGAGGCTCATAGGGCACGAGCACATTGACCGTATCCTGCTCGATGACACGGTAGCGTTCGGAGACCTGGACGAAGTCCTGGCGGAAGACGGCGTTGAGCAGAGAGTCCTTGTCCTGGAGCTGTCGATCGACATTGGCGACGTCCTGCAGGTCGTACAGCAAGCGGTAGTAGCTCTCGAAGAGACCGGGGTCAGCGAGGTCCATCCCCTCTGCCCCACGGCCCATCAGCACCGTCTCGGCGGCACCGGCGGCCTGACCGTATCCGCCACCCGGGTAGAGCCCCCGTCCGTCATCCTCCGGGAAGAACAGGTGCACGGTGCCGAGGTCAAGCCTTCCGTTGCGGTTGCAGCGCCCCGCGGCCTGAGCGATGGCATCCAGCGGTCCCCAGGCGCGATACAGGAGCGGGAAGTCGAGGTCGACGCCCGCCTCAACGCACTGCGTGGAGATGAGATGACAGGGGAGTCCGTCGCTGAGGCGCTGACGGATCTGCTCCAGGACTCGCGCACGGTGAGCAGGGCACATGCTGGTCGAGAGATGGCACAGGTCAGGCGACTCCAACTGCGAGGACAGGGCCTCAAGCAGCGCCTGGGCATGGCGCTTGAGGTTGACGATACACAGCACCTGCGGCACCTGCGCCAGCTCCCCGGCAAGGGTCTCCCAGGAGGGGCGCTGGTCGCTACGCTGCGGCCACTCGATGTGAGTTCGGCGGGCACGTCCGAAGAGGTCCAGCTCCGCGGGCACGATCTCCCGGGGCTGCCAGCCGGAATCGGCGAACCACTCGACCGCTTCGTTGAGGTGCGTGAAGGCCGGCTGGGTGGCGGTCGAGAAGACCACACTGGCGCTGTAGCGCTCGGTGAGGTGGGAAAGAGTTGCCAGCGTAGGGACCGCCAGGGAGCTGCCGAGCGTCTGGACTTCGTCGAAGAGGATGACGCTCCCGGCCAGACGGTGGAGCTTGCGGCAAGCGCGAGAGCGATTGGCGAAGAGGGACTCCAGGAACTGAACGCTGGTCGTGATGACGATGGGCGCGTCCCAGTTCTGGGCCAGCAGGCGGGCGGAGTTGTCCTGCTCGTCGGAGGGCCGGCCGTCCGATCTGCCGTCGCGGGTGCCGGCGAGACTGTGGTCCTCAAGCAGGTAGCGGTCGAGCTCCTGTGGCGCGAGAACCTGCGAGAGGACCTTGCGGTACTCGGCCACGGTCTGGTCGATGATGCTTAAGTAGGGGATGACCATGACGATGCGGCGCAGGCCGTGAGTCAGGGCGTGCCGGAGTGCGAAGGCGAGCATGCTGAGGGTCTTGCCCGACCCCGTGGGAGCGGAGAGAGTGAAGCAGCCCTGCGGACCCTTGGCGGCCTTGAGGCAGGCTTCCAGTAGGTCGGCCCGGAGTTCGTTGACCTTCTCCGTTGCCTGGGACTTCGAGGCAAGGCGCTCTATGTGGCTCAGGAGAACCTTGAGGTCGCGCTCGGCGTCAAGCGTCGGCCCGGCTTCGCGGTACTGCTTGGCGCCGTCGGCAGTTCCGTTGCAGTGGGCCTCGGTGTCCAGACCGTCGGCATCGACCAGGCACGAGTAGAGCATCCGCAGGTCCAACATGGCGGCGGCTGCAGCCCCATCGAGGCCGGAGTAGGTCGACTCCGGCGGCTGCTCAGGGAGGGCCAAGTCATCGGCGGCGAAACGTCCCAGCAACTCCTCGAGGGAGGGTGCGGAGAGACGGAACTCGGGCGGGTGCGGCTGGTGCAGCCTGTCGGGCTTGAGGCTGGCTTCCTCCGCCTGCTGGAGCCCAAGGTGATGGCCCTGCACTGCGACCGCGGCGGCGAGACCGGCCTCACCAAAGTGCTCGCTGAGGGCAGTAGCACCGGCGGACCAGTGGTCGATGTGCTTCTCGCGGCCCTCAAGGCGGGCCTGGAACAGGTCGCCGTACTTGCCCAGATCGTGGAGGAGGCCGGCGAGGTGCGCCAAGTCGCCTCCTCCCCAGGCCGCAGCGAACTGGGCGGCTAAGTCTGCGACTGAAGTTAGGTGGTCAGACAGTGACTGTGTGTGCTCGTAGGCGTTCTCGGAGTGCGCCAGGTAGGTCATGCGTCAACACCTCTCGCGGAGTTGCATGCACGTGTAGCGTGGTGCTGCAGAGGGATGGCGACGGTAGACAGTCGTGCTCTGTGGACAGTTCTGTAGCACATCACCCTGACAGCCCGTGTCAGGTCAGAGGGCGATTCGACGGAAATTGCGGAGGCAATCCTCGCTCCGGCAGGGAGCGGTGGTCATACGCCCCGGTGCTCGTACTTGGGCGGGCACGACTGGGAGCAGGCCCAGGCTGCGACCAAACTGGTTGGCGGCAGTCAGGGCCCCGGCAAGCAACTACACATATAACCGTAGTCAGCAGACTCTACAGGCTGAATCGGTAGAGATAGTTGCCATGCACCAAAGAAGAACGTGAAAGAGCCTATTCCTCATTACTATCATGTCACCTCCCCAAGCAGGGTGCCGGATAGTGACGGTTCTCTGTCGGCACGTAGAACGGGAGTGTCGGGCATCACGAAGGCATCGGGGCAAGAGGGAGGGCAGGCAGTGCGGTGCCTGCGAGACAGATTGACGGTGCCCCGGGGACGTCGTATCGTGGTGGCACGCGAGGGCGAGTGTATCTGACAACCCAGGGAACCGGCGATGTGCCGGGTGCCATCCCGGTCCTGTGCGACCTTTCTGCCGGGAAGGCAGATTGCCCTTCGGTGTGCCGGTACTCTGATGGAGGTGATACGGGGTGAGTGACGCACGGCCCAATATCCTGTTTCTGTTCACCGACGACCAGCGCTTCGACACGATCCATGCCCTTGGCAACGAGCAGATTCATACACCGGCGCTGGACTCGCTGGTCGCTCGCGGCACGACCTTTACCGAAAGCCACATCATGGGCGGAACGTCACCAGCGGTCTGCATGCCCAGCCGGGCCATGCTGCACACCGGGCGGTCGCTGTTCCACCTCGAGGGCCTCGGTGAGCAGATACCGGCGGATCATGCTCTCCTGGGCGAGACCTTGCGCCAGAGCGGTTACCAGACCTACGGGATCGGCAAGTGGCACAACGGGAAGGCGTCGCTGAACCGGTCCTTCGAGGGCGGGGCGCAGATCTACTTCGGCGGCATGTGCGACCATTGGAACGTTCCGGCCTACCACTACGACCCCACGGGACGCTATGCCCAGACTCTACCGATCTGCGTGGACCCGATGACGACCAACCAGGTCCGGTGGCGTCCCTGCGACCATGTGGAAGCCGGCAGGCACTCCAGCGAACTCTTCGGCGACGCGGCCGTCAGGTTCCTCCATAGCTACGATGCGAAGCGCCCCTTCTTCCTGTACCTGTCCTTCATGGCACCCCACGACCCGCGCACGATGCCTCGCGAGTACCTTGAGATGTACGACCCCGAGGACATCGACCTGCCGCCCAACTTCCTCGGCGGCCATCCCTTCGACAACGGAGAGCTGAAGATCCGCGACGAACTGCTTGAGGACTGGCCCCGGACACCGGAGGCGATTCGGCGCCACCTTGCTGAGTACTACGCGATGATCACCCATGCCGACGCGCAGATGGGGCGTGTGCTGGAGGCCCTCCGCGAGTCCGGTCAGGAGGACAATACAATCGTCGTGTTCGCGGGCGACAATGGCCTGGCCCTTGGTCAGCATGGGCTGATGGGCAAGCAGAGCACCTACGAGCACAGCGTTCATGTGCCGCTGATCCTGAGCGGTCCCGGCATCCCACAGGGCGAGCGACGCAACGCCCTCTGCTATCTACTTGACCTCTTCCCCACTCTGTGCGAGCTTGTCGGGATCGACACGCCGCCGACCGTCGACGGCAAGAGCCTTGTGCCCGCGCTGCGCGACCCGGAGTGCGTGATCCGGGACACGCTGCTCTTTGCCTATCGCCATCTGCACCGATCCGTCCGCGACCGTCGCTGGAAGCTCATCGAGTACGTGGTGAACGGCCGGCGCACGACCCAGTTGTTCGACCTGGAGGAGGACCCCTGGGAGCAAAGCAACCTATCGGCAGACCCCGCGTGCTCCGAGCACCTGCAGCGCCTCCGGACAGAGCTTCTCCGCCGGCGGCAGGAAACCGGTGATATCCGCGAGCGCGAACACGCCTTCTGGGACGGCTACGAGACTCAGGCTTAGGGAGCCGGCGGCGCAGGCGAATCACTGCCGCTCAGGCAAGACTTGGGAGGAGACACCATGGCACCTGCAACGACCCGCAAGATCGTTGTCATCATGACCGACACCCAGCGCACAGACATGGTCGGATGCTACGGCCATCCGGACATGAAGACGCCCTGCCTCGACCGCCTGGCCTCGGAGGGTATCCGGTTCGACCGAGCCTACACCTGCCAGCCGGTCTGCGGTCCAGCACGGGCAGGGCTTTTCACCGGCACCTGGCCGCACAGCAACGGAAGCTGGGCCAACAGCCTGCCCCTGGGCGACAACGTCAAGACCCTCGGGCAGCGCTTCCGCGACAACGCGTTCCATACCGCCTACCTGGGCAAGTGGCACCTCGACGGTGGCGACTACTTCGGCGTCGGACGGTGCCCCGACGGCTGGGATGCCGACTACTGGTATGACATGCGCAACTACCTCGAGGAGCTCACACCGGAAGACCGCCTGCGGTCGCGCCAGACCAAGCTCAACGAGGACCCGAGCCTGACGGAGGACTTCTGCTACGGGCACCGTGTCTCGAACCGGGCCATCCAGTTCCTGAGCAACCACCACGACGAGGACTTCCTCCTGGTGGTCTCCTATGATGAGCCGCACGGGCCCTTCGTCTGTCCGCGTCCCTACTCACAGATGTACAAGGGCTATGAGTTCCCCAAGGGCCGCAACGTGTGGGACCCGCTCGAGAACAAGCCCGAGCATCACCGCGTCTGGGCCGGTGAGCGTCTCAAGGAAGACAAGGGCGCCCTGCGCATCAGCCCGGCTGCGTTCCTGGGCTGCAACTCCTACGTCGACTACGAGATCGGCCGTGTCGTGCAGGCCATCGATGAGTACGCTGCCGATGCCCTGGTGATCTACACCTCGGACCACGGCGACGCCCTGAGCGCACACAGCCTCAGCGGCAAGGGCCCGGCGATGTATGAGGAGATCACCCACATACCCTTCCTCGTCCGCTGGCCCGGCCGAGCCCCGGCGCAGAGCTCCTGCGAGCACCCGATCTCGCACATCGACCTGGTGCCCACACTCATGGAGGCCGCCGGTCTGCACGTGGGTCAGTCCCTGGAGGGCCATAGCATGCTGCCGACCTTCTGCGACCCCAGGCAGCGCACCAACGAGGCCGTCTTCATGGAGTTTGGCCGCTACGAGGTCGACCATGACAGCTTCGGCGGGTTCCAGCCGGTACGCTGCGCCTTCGACGGTCGCTACAAGCTGGTCGTGAACCTGCTTACCACCGATGAGCTCTATGACCTGGGGACCGACCCTGACGAGATGGTGAACCTCATCGACGTCCCGGAACACGCGGCAGTGCGCGACCAACTGCACGACAGGATACTGGACTGGATGAACGAAACGAGGGACCCCTTCCGGGGCTACTGTTGGGAGCGAAGGCCCTGGCGCAAAGACGCTCGCCCGGCGACCTGGAACTACACGGCGATGACCCGGCAGCGCGAGAACGAGGAGTACGAGCCGCGGCAGCTCGACTATAGCACGGGGCTTGCCATGGAGCAGGCCACACGCCGCAAGTGACCCGGGCACACGGCCAATGCCATCCCAGAACAAGGAGGGGCGAGGGACTCCTTGACGGAGTGCCCTCGCCCCTGCCCTAACCCCACCACCAGGTCCAGCCCCACCGGCGACCCCTCAGCCACCACATCAGTCCCCTGCGAGAGGATTCAGTGTCGTTCAAGCGCCGCCAAGCGTTGTACCGCATCCGCCTTGGCCTGCCACTCATCTGCCGTGGGGACACGGCAGATGAGCGCATTGCCGGCGCCCTCAATCACGCCACGGTAGTCGCCGACCCACACTCCGTCCAACGGGACCGGTCTGCCATCGGCGCAGAGGGTCACGGCGCCCAGGTCCTGGCCTGCAGCGCCCGGCACCTGACAGAAGGTCACCACCGCGTGGTCAGGCTCCGTCACCGACGGGGTCCAGAGCCCTCCCACCTCATGCCTGTATGATACGCCCGACCACTGCCTCTGGCCCAGGCTGATCCAGTAGCGGTGCGGACCAGAAGGGCCGTTTCCCGGAAGGTCATCACAGGTCAGCGAAAACTCAGTCCACACTTCGTCGGATTCGCCTCGGCAGATCACGATGGTGTCCGCGCGTGGCTCCGTGATACCCCACAGCCCGGGGTCAACGCTATCGATGCCGCACCGCACGGTGAGGATCGCCCCACGCACCACCGGCGGCAGGTACATCTCGCCAAGATACTTCATCGCCCCGCGGGTGCAGTAGGCCGGAACCCCGCGGTCCTTCCCCTCCACCGAGAGGTGGAACTCCATTCCTCCCGTCTGAACCGAGACGTAGCGCCATGGACTGACCCCAGGCCGGGAGGCGCGCGCGGAGAGCTGGCTCATCCTCATGGTCCCGCGCAGGGAGACGCGTCCCGGCCGAGACGACAGGGTTCCCCGCTGCCGCAGGCTGCCGGCCCAGGTGGAGACCACGGGCACGCCCTTTGCGGTCTTTGGGCTGTCCCCACGCAGGACGGAGCGCGTCGCCTCCAGCGACGGGCCGAAGCCGCCTCCGCTAGCGATCATCACCACCACAACGAGAACCAACGCAGACACAAGGTGGAGCATGAAGCGTGCCATGTGGGTCCTCCTGTGCCAGTATAGAACCATTCTACCACGCTACGGGCAAAGGATTACTCACGCGGAGAGTTTTTATCCATTCTTCAGGTGCTGTCTGTGTAGTCACAGCATATCCACTTCCTATGCCCCTTATCCGGTCTCTGCCCGCAGACACGAACAGGGACCACCCTGTCGGATGGCCCCTGTTTTCGCAGAAGCAGACTGTCTGCGCGTTCTCGGTTCAGGCCGCCTACTCGCCGTGCACGTAGACGTCCCAGTCCAGGTAGTTGCCCCAGGCTTCGGCAATGGCTGCGCCAACCTGGGCATGGGTCAGGGCCACGTGATGCTCGAAGCCCATCTGGCAGATCACCTGCAGCAGGCTCTGGAGCTCCTCGATCCTGGCCACGCCGACACCGCCGAAAGTGTCCAGGGGATCGTCAGTGAACTCGCCCTGGCCGACGTACGCGCGAACCTCACCGACGAGGTCATCGGTGGAAACGCGGGCGAAGGTGAAGGGCCCCGGCTTCACTCGGCCGACGCAGGCGCCGAAGGTGTTCTCGTTGCCGACGCTGGCGCCGATGATGTCCTGCCAGCGCATCTTGACGTCGGAGAAGCAGCTCTTCGGGAAGTTGCTGCAGTGGAACACGACGCACTTGTCCGGATCGTCGCCGTAGTTGTTGTTCCAGTCCACGAGTGCCGCGGGCTGCTCGGCGGCCAGCGCCAGCGAGTACATGCCGATTGCGCCGGTGACGTCGACCTCGCAGGCGCCGGGGATCAGGCGCTCGCTCATCATGCTCATGACGCCGCAGGGAACGATGCCGTAGTTCTCCTCAATCGAGGTCCAGCACTGGACGGCTGTTGCCTGCAGCTCGTTGGCCTCCATCCACTCGTCGACGACGGCGGCGAACTTGGCCATCTTCATCAGCGCCACGTCGGGGGTCTCGCCGAGGCAGACGTAGCTCTTGACGGCGTTGAACCTCTTCTGCACGCACTCCGCTGCGTCGTCCAGCTTCTCGATGCGTGCCAGGATCTCGGACAGGTCGATCGGCTCCACCGAGATGCCGTTGGCCTCGAGGATCTTCTCACTGTAGCGCACGGTGTTGAAGGCCGCCGGGCGAGTGCCGATGGCCCCGATGCGAGCGCCCTTGAGGCCCTTCACCACGCGGCACACTGCGCCGAACCACTTGAGGTCGGCGGCGAAGGCAGCCGAACTCGGGTCCATCGTGTGCTGCGAGGTCAGCGAGTAGTCGACGCCGTACTGCGTGAGGTTGTTGCAGCAGGACATCTTGCCGCAGAAGCTATCACGGCGGTCCGCCAGGCTCAGCTTGGACAGGTCGTCGGGATAGGCCTGCACCAGGACCGGCACGTCGAGCCCGGCCAGCCGAAGCGCATCGGCGATTCCCCGCTCCTCGCCGAAGTTCGGGAGCGTGATGAGGATCCCGTCGATGCAGTCAGCATGCTTCTTGAACAGGTCGGCGCACTTGTGGGCATCCTCGCGGGTAACCACGGAACCCAGGTAGGTGTCCTCCGGCGTCACGCAGACGGTCCCGTACCCCTGCTGCTCCAGTATCCCGAGGATCTCCTTGCGGCCCTCAACAGCGAGATGGTCCGGGAAGAAACCCCGGTTGCCGACGATCACACCAAAGGTTGTCTTCTTGCTCATGGCCTACTCCTTTTGGTTGGCATAGGTTACGCACTTCGAGTCTGGTCTTGCGGAATCTGAACTGCAGTAAAGGGACCCTTCAGGTCCCGGTCTGTCCGTAGTAGGCGTCCTTGCCATGCTTGCGCAGGAAGTGCTTGTCCAGGAGCCCCTGAGAGATCGGCCCCGCGTCGCAGCGAAGCCCTTCCGTCACGGCTGCCATCAGCGCGACCTGCTCCAGCACCAGGCTGCTTTCGAAGGCCTGCGCCGCCGACTTGCCCCAGGTGAAGGGACCATGACCGGCCACCAGCACCGCCGGTACCTGCAGCGGGTCGAGGTCTGCAAAGGCAGCGACGATCGCCTTCCCGGTCTCCAGCTCGTAGTCGCCGGCGAGGGCTTCAGCGCTCAAGTCGGCAGTGACCGGTACTGAACCATAGAAGCTGTCTGCATGGGTCGTGCCATAGCAAGGCAGGGCACGCTTTGCCTGCGCCCAGGCCGTGGCATAGGTCGAATGAGTATGGGCCACGCCGCCGATGCCCTGGAAGCTGCGGTACAGCTCAAGATGCGTGGCGGTATCGGAGGAGGGCCGCAGGTCGCCTTCGACCACCTGCCCCTCCAGGTCCAGCACAACCATGTCCTCCGGCCGCATCTTCTCGTAGGAGACCCCACTGGGTTTGATGGCAACCAGCCCGGTCTCCGGGTCGCGCCCACTCACGTTGCCCCAGGTCAGGACCACCAGGCCTGAGCGCTGCAGCGACAGGTTGGCCTCGTACACTTCCTGCTTCAGAGCCTCGAGCATCCTTGCGCTTCTCTCCGTGCCCGGCTGTGGGCCGAGCGTCGGTCAGCCCGTAGTGACCCGCTGTTTGATCTCGAGCAGCCGCTTCATCACCGGGAACAGGCTGCTGCAGTGGCCCTCGACACCGAAGGCGTCGTGGAGTTGCCCGTAGAGCTCGTACAGCTCGCCGTACACCTTGCGGTTCTTGGCCTGCGGCTTGTACACGATGTCCTTGACCCCGGTCATGTGTGCCTGGGCCGCCTGAGCGTTGGCGTAGCCACCGGCCTGTGGCCCGGCGACGACGGCACCGAAGATCGCCGCACCCAGGGCGCAGGTCTGCCCCGAGCGCGAGACCTCCAGCGGCGTGTTGAGCACATCGGCGTAGATCTGCATCAGGAAGGAGTTCTTCTCGGCGATTCCTCCGCAGGCGATGATCCGGTCGATGGGCACTCCGTACTCGGCCATACGGTCCTGGATCTTGAGCGACCCGAAGGCCGTGGCCTCGATGAGCGCGCGGTATATCTCCGCCCGACCTGTCCGCAGCGTCTGTCCGAGCAACAGGCCGGTCAGCCGCGCATCCACCAGAACTGTGCGGTTGCCATTGTTCCAGTCCATCGATAGGAGGCCGCTCTCGCCGGGCTTGAGCTTTGCGGCTTCTGTCGTCAGGACCTCATGCAAGCCTGCGTCGGCCTCGCACACGTTGCTGACGAACCAGTTGAAGATGTCGCCGACCGCCGACTGTCCGGCCTCGATGCCATAGAAGCCCGGCAGGACAGAGCCGTCGACGATTCCGCACACACCGGGGATGTCTAGTCCGGCGCCGGTCTTGGCCGCCACGGTGATGTCGCAGGTCGAGGTGCCCAGGATCTTCACCACGGTGCCGACCTTCACGCCTGCGGCAACTGCTCCGTAGTGCGCATCGAAGGCCCCGACCGCCACGGGGATCCCAGACGGAAGCCCCAGCTTCTCAGCCCACTCGGCGCAGAGGTTCCCGGCAGTGACATCCGAGGCATAGGCTTTCTCGTAGAGCCGTCCTCGCAACTGGCCCATCCGCGGGTCGATCATGCCCAGGAACTCGGTATCGGGCAGGCCGCCCCATTCCTCGCAGTACATGGCCTTGTGTCCGGCAGAACACACACCACGCTTCAGGGCTCGCGGGGCGGTGTTACCCACCAGAAGGGCCGGGATGTAGTCGCAGAACTCCACCCAGCTTGCAGCCGCCTCAAACACCCTCGGCGCGACCTTCAGGCAATGCCAGATCTTCGAGAAGTACCACTCGGAGGAGTAGGTTCCGCCTGACTTGGCCAGATACTGAGGCCGGTGCTCGGCGGCAAGAGCAGTGATCTGCTCCGCCTCGTCCATGGAGGAGTGGTCCTTCCACAGCCACGCCAGGGCCTCTTTGCTGTCCGAGAAGGCGTCGAGGAAGGCCAGAGGTGTGCCGCTCGCATCCACCGGCAGCGGAGTCGAGCCGGTCGTATCCACGCCGATGCCGATGACGCGGTCGGCGCTGAACCCCTTCACCTCGGCCGCAACCTTGAGCGCCTCCCGCACGCACTCGACCATGCACTCGTGGTAGTCGGCCGGATGCTGTCGGGCCACGTGGGGATTCGCCGCATCACCGATTACGCCGGCGTCACCCCGCTTGTAGTTGCTGACTGCCGTGGCGACCTCTTCGCCGGTGGCAACATCGGCGATCAGAGCGCGCACGGAGTTGGTGCCGAAATCAAGACCCAGGGAAAACCTGGTGTCAGTCAAGGTCGTCGCCTCCCTCAAGCGAAGGCCGCACAGGTCAAGGCGCTGCCTTGCATGGCCGACAGAGGGGTATTCTCATTGGAGGAAGCCGATACCTTCACACAGCCGGGGCCTCGCGAGAAGGTCGCTGCAGTGTCTTCGGCGAATTCGCCGGCAGACATCTGACCCATACCCCTCGGATCACGATGTACCGTCGCCCCCTGCACAGGTGAGCACGCCTTGACCAGCATCCCACACAACAACACGCCGGCCTTCGAGTGTCAGGGCCTTCGCAAGGAGTTCCCGGGCATTCTGGCGCTCAAGGACGTCTCGCTCTCCGTGGGTGCGGGAGAGATCCACGCCCTCGTCGGAGAGAATGGCGCCGGCAAGTCGACGCTGGTGAAGATCATCGCCGGTCAGCTTACGCCGGAGGCCGGGACGGTCCGCATCCAGGGCACTCACGTCACCCAGTTCACACCGCGCAAGGCTCGCGAATACGGCGTGACGATGGTTCCGCAGCACCCCGACCTGTTCCACTCCCTGTCCGCGCTCGAAAACCTCTTCGTCGGCGCCTGGCCCCGTGGTGTAGCTCGCACCGTGTCCTGGAGTCAGATGCGTCGGAAGGCGCAGGCCGTCCTGGAGCAGATGGGGATCAGCCTCAACCTTAACGCGCGGGTCGGCGAGATGACGGTTGCCGAGCGCCAGCTCCTTCAGATTGCCCGGGCACTGCTGGCCGATGCTAGGTTGCTGATCCTTGACGAACCGACGGCCCCTCTTGGACAGGACGACACTGAGCGTCTCTTCGCACTCATGCGCCGGCTGAATCAGCAGGGCGTATCCATCATCTACATCAGCCACCGGCTTGCCGAGGTATTCGAACTCGCCCACCAGGTCACCGTCCTGCGCGACGGTGCCGTGGTTCGCAGCCTTCCGATTGACCAGGTGACCCGCGAAACGCTGGTGGCGATGATGGTCGGTCGTGAGGGTGCTGAAGCCGAAGGGCCGGCACCGTCTCCGGCAGGACCGGAAGCAGCCGAGACCCAGGCCGCTCTGTTGCGGGTCGAGGACCTGGCGGTACAGGGCCACTTCGCCGACGTATCCTTCTCCCTGCAGCCTGGCGAGATTCTGGGGATTGGCGGCGTGGCCGGATCGGGACGCAACGAGGTTCTGCGGGCCTTGGCCGGAGTCGTCGTGCCCGACAAGGGGTCAGTCAGTCTCGACGGACACAACCTGGCCGGGTGTAGTCCGGGACGTGTGAATGCAGCGGGCATCAGCTTCGTCCCCGCCGACCGGCACCACGAAGCCCTCATCCTGCCCATGTCGGTGCGCGAGAACATCACCCTCGGGTCCCTGGGGCGCTTCGTCGGGGCGATGGGACTCCTGGACCGACGCCGCGAGGAGTCGCGAGCCCAGGAGTTGTTCACCCAACTGGACGTCCGCGCGGCGGGGATTGAACAGGCCGTAGGGAGCCTTTCGGGCGGCAACCAACAGAAGGTCGCTCTCGCCTCTCGCCTGCTGACAACGCCGCGGGTGCTGATTCTCGAGGAGCCGACCCAGGGCGTCGACGTGGGTGCCCGGGCCGAGATCCATCGCGGCATGAGACAGCTTGCCTCGCAGGGCGTCGGCATACTACTGGTATCCTCGGACTTGCCTGAGCTGCTCTCCCTCAGTGACCGGGTCCTGGTCATGCACCGGGGTCGACTTGTCGGGGAGAAGCGAGGTGCCGAGGCCACTCAGGAGGCCGTTCTCGACCTGGCCCTCGGAACCAGCGAAGAGGGAGCCCAGGAGGTCCAGATCAAGGCGCGCAAGGCCCCGATGCGCGAACTGGGGCTCGCGGCCTTGCTGCTGGTGCTGCTCGTGGGGATCTCACTGGCTGCACCGACCTTCGCCCAGCCCCAGAATCTGGCGGACATCCTCGTCAACAACTCCCACTTGCTCATCGCCGCGGTCGGGATGACGCTGGTGATCCTCACCGCGGGCATCGACATCTCCATCGGCTCGGTCTTCGCGGTGGCGGCGACCCTTGCCGCAACCTGTGCCGCAGCCGGACTCCCGCCGATCGTGGTTCTGGCTGTGTCCCTCACGACCGGTGTAGTCCTTGGCGCCATCAACGCCGGGCTCATCACGGCGGCGGGCGTCCCACCGATCATCGCCACCCTGGCAACTCTCACGCTCTTCCGTCACGTGCTCATCCACTTCACGCGCGGCAAGTGGATCAACATCCCTTCCGACTTCCGGGAGCTTGGTCTCAGCACACCGCTCGGGGTGCCGCTGCCGGTGTGGATAGCGCTGGTGGCGGCGGTCGCCGTTGCAGCCATGGCTCGCTGGACGGCGCTCGGTCGCTCTATCTACGCCGTCGGCAGTCATCCCGAAGCCGCCGGCCGTGTCGGCATCTCCGTCCGGGGCGTGACCGCCTTCGTGTACCTGATGATGGGGGTGCTTACCGGTCTGGCGGCCTTCGTCTTCGCGGCCCGCTGGAGCGCCGTGCAGACCAACGCGGGCAACGGGATGGAGATGGTGGTCATCACCGCCGTGGTTGTTGGCGGCACGAGTGTCCTTGGCGGATCGGGGACCATCGGCGGCACGGTCCTCGGTGTCCTGCTGTTGGGGGTCATCGCCGGGTCGCTGACCCATCTGCACATAGAGCCCACCTGGGAGCGCGCCTTCCAAGGCGTGCTCATCCTCGGGGCCGTTGTGATCGACGCCCTGCGCTCACGCCGGGGAGGTGAGGCTGCATGACCCGTCTGCGCCTCTCTCGCGAGGTCCTTGCCATCTTCGGTCTGCTGGTTCTGACCATGCTGGCCATGGGACTGCTGAACCCGCACTTCTTCCAGCCCGACAACCTGCTGGAGATGTCGCGTTTCTTCGTCGAGACCGGCCTCATCGCCCTGGCCATGACCCCGATCCTCATCACTGGCGGCATCGACCTCTCCGTGGGGTCGATCGTCGGCCTGAGCGTGGTCGCCATGGGCATGGGCTGGCGCTACCTGCACCTGGGGCCGATGCCGGACCTCTGTCTGGGTCTTCTGGTCGGTGCCCTGGCCGGACTCCTCAATGGTCTGTTCATCGCCCGCGTCCGCATCCCGCCGCTGATTGTCACGCTGGCGACGATGGCCCTGTACCGAGGCATCGCCCTGGGTCTGGGCGCCGAGGCGCCGGTCAGCGACTTCCCGCCGAGCTACTACGACCTCGGCCAGTCCTACTACACGGTCCTTGGCGTACTGCAGGTGCCTCAGCAGCTCCCCATTTTCCTCGTCCTGGCGGTGCTCTCAGGGATCGTCCTGCATCGGACCGCCTTCGGGCGCCAGGTGTACGCCATCGGACACAACGAGCGGGGTGCCTGGTTCGCCGGGGTCCCGGTTGCGCGGGTCAAGATACTGCTCTACGTCTTTGCCGGACTCATGGCGGCGCTGGCCGGAGCGATCTTCCTCTCCCGGGTGGCGACCGCCAAGGCCGACGCAGGCACCTTCATGGAACTGGATGTCATCACGGTCTGCGTTCTGGGCGGCGTGAGTATCCAGGGCGGACGCGGGAGCACTCTCGGCAGTGTCCTGGGCCTGCTCGTCGTTGGCAGTCTCGTCCGTGGGCTGACTCTCGCCCGAGTTCCCTTCGAGGACCAGAAGATCATCCTCGGCGCAGTGCTCATCACGGCTGCGCTGATCCAGCAGTTCTCCGCCAGGTCGCGCCGTCGCCCTTCGCCGAGCGCTGCACCACCCACACAGCAGGCCACTCCCGACTCGCCGGACCAGGTGCCCTCCAAAGGAGAGTGTACAAGATGAGACGTCTGTTCCTCTTGCTCATCGTCGCCCTGTTGGCTGTTGCCCTCACCGGGTGCACCAAGACGAGGCCCACAGAGCCGCAGGAGCCCATGTCGCCCAACGTCCCTGAGACGGAGAACATGGCCGGTGGAGGCGCAGGCGGCGAGAAGGTCACCGTCCTCATGGTCCCCAAGATCAAGGGCACCGACTACTTCAACGCCTGCGAGAAGGGCGCCCAGGAGGCGGCTAAGGAACTCGGGAACATCGACCTCATCTTCGACGGCCCCACCGAGGACAAGGTGGATGCCCAGATCCAACTCATCGAGGGCTACATCGCGCAGAACGTTCAGGTGATCGCCGTCTCGCCGAACGACCCCGACTCCATCGCGCCGGTCCTCAAGAAGGCCCGCGACAAGGGCATCCACGTCATCACCTATGATGCAGACGCCTCGGCGCAGAAGTCCGGTCGCGAGTTCTTCATCAACCAGGCTTCCGAGGACGCCGTCGCCAAGGCCCTGATCGACGAGATGGCGGCGCAGGTCGGCCCCGAGTCGAAGGTCGCCATCGTCACCGCCTCCCTTACTGCTGCCAACCAGAACGCCTGGATCGCGGCGATGAAGAAGTACATGCCCACCAAGTACCCGAAGATGACGCTCGTCTGCGAGCCCAAACCGAGCGAGGAAGACCAGGCGTTGGCCTTCAAGGCCACCCAGGAACTGATCAAGACCTACCCGGACCTGCAGGGCGTCTTCGCACTCTCCTCTGTGGCCTTCCCGGGTGCGGCTGATGCCGTGCAGCAGGCCCAGAAGGCCGGCAAGGTCGCCGTCGTCGGTCTCGCAACTCCCAAGCCCATGAAGCAGTTCGTGGATGCCGGTGTCGTGAAGACCGTCGTCCTGTGGAACCCCATCGACCTGGGCTACCTGGTCGTGCAGGCGGCGCAGGCTCTCAGTGACGGCAAGCTCGCAGCGGGCACTACGAAGCTGTCGGCCGGTCGGCTCAAAGAGGTCGAGGTCAAGGGCGACCAGGTCTTTCTCGGGCCGCCGATGCGCTTCACCAAGGATAACATCGCCCAGTTCGACTTCTAGCTCCCACCCGATGCCCTCGGCGGGACGGTTCCACTTCGTCCCGCCGGGCATTCCCGCTCCAGTCTGCGGTTCTGCCGCCTCGTGATCGGTATTGAGAGGACGTGCCCAATGTTGCAGCGTATCGCCATCCTGCTCCTGGCCCTCGGAGTCACTTCCACCCTCCATGCCCTCACGGACGCCGAACTGACGACGATCCGCGACGGCTTCGAGGCCCGACGGGATGCCGCGATGCAGTCTGTCGCCGGGCAGCCACCGCAGATCGCAGCCAAGCAGCCACCTCTGGGCAAGGGACGTCCGGCCTTCGTGCGCGACTGGAGCATCTCCATCACTACCTTCGCTCTGCGTTCGTGCTGGCTCAAGGAGCAGTTGGACACCGCCAACTCGCTGCTCCTGGAGATGTGCCGCTACTACATCGACAACGCGCCCGAGCGCAACGACGCCGACAACTTCTACTGGTCGGCTGACATGCTGTGCCGCACTCTCGAGTTCTTCGGCAAGCAGGGCTCCCGAGCCCCTGGACGGACTACGCCGGAGGTGGAGAAGGCAGCCCTCGAGGTCCTGTGGCTGTGGACGGACGCCAACTCACACCTGACCGACGCGGACTTCAGCACCAGCCACACCTGGTTTGTCTGGGACTCCGAGAACCATCAACTGCAGCGGGTCACCACAGCCTGGCATGCGACGCGTCTATTCCTGCGTGACCCGGCCTTCGCCGACCGGGCCTTCCATGACGGCTCGACCCCTGCCCAGCACTATACCGCCTGGACCGCCTTCCTCAAGGAGTACCTGCGCGAACGAGCACGGAAGGGTCTCTGGATCGAGGCGGCCAATGGGATGTACGGGCTGATCTCCCTCAAGGGCCTGTACAACGTCTACGACTTCTCCGACGACCCCGAACTGAAGCGCTTGACCGGCCAGTTGCTCGACCTGCACTGGGCCGACTGGGCGCAGGAACAGTTGGCAGGCGTCCGAGGTGGCGGCAAGTCACGCATCTACAACAGCGGCGCCTTCACCGGCCATGACTACTACTGGGAGCTCTCCTGGCTGTACCTGGGCATCAACCG
>JBDKVB010000181.1 GCA_039679385.1 Armatimonadia bacterium
CAAAGTAATCATCGTGGCTTGCATGCGCAAGCTGCTGACCATGCTCAACGCGATCCTGGCGCAAGGTGTACCTTACCACCACCCCACGCCCGAAACGGCTTGACAAACATCACAGTTACTCTCCACGAGCGGCGTTGCGACGCGCCGCTTTGGGAGAGGGGGAACGGCAAAGGCGAAAGGCACCTCGGCCCCTGGTGGTGACTCCTGGCGGTTCTGCGAAGGCTACTTGCGCCAGAGGAGCGCCCAGTCGTGGCCGCTGATGCCCAGGTCGATCTCGCCGCCGGGCTGGACGCTGACGGTCTTCGCCTCGCCGGTGTCGAGGTCGGTGGCTGTGACCTGCACGGCCGCCGGAAGGTTGACCTTGATCTTCAGCGGGCTCTCGGCACGGTCCCGCAGGTACAGATTCACGCGCTCGTCCTTCCAGTTCCTGACCCCGGCGAAGTTCCGTACGTAGGCCAGACCCTCGGCGCCTCCCCTGCGAGCATTCAAAGCCACCTGCCAGCCCGGGCCGACGCTGAGCATCGGTGTTCCCTGCACGGGCCGGTAGGGCGAGAGAGTGCAGACGGTTGGGTAGCCGGTCGCGGTCGGCGTGAAGTCGAAGTCGAGACCCGCGCTCAGGTAGGCCTGATCGTACTGGCCCATCGCCGCGTAGTCACTGCGACCCTCGGGAGTGCGGAAGTACTTGTCGTCGTCCAGCGGATGTGGGACGGCCACCGCGAGCGAAGGCTTCTCGCGCTCCCAGTCGGCCCAGTTGAGACCTGAAGCGATCTGGTTGGCGAGGCGGAACTGCTCGACCTCGTAGCCCCGGGAGTTCCAGAAGAAGCAGCCGGGATTGCCGTTGACGAGGCTGAACCAGATGATGTCGCGCATGAGGTAGCGTCGGTCGGCATCCCGCTCCTGCGGGTAGCGACTCCACTCGTCACCGGCCGATTCGCCGAGCATGCAGACCCCGGCCATGCGACCGTAGCGAGCAAGGATATCGATGGAGGCACCGTAGTCGATCTGCGGCGAGGTCGTCGTGAGGTTCGGATAGATGTGGTAGGTGTAGAAGTCGACGTCGGTCTTCGTCGTCCACCACAACGGGTCGGCGGTGTTGAGGCCTCCGCCGCCGTGGCTGGCACAGATCGGTGTGATCGGATCGACGGAACGGATGACGGCGGCCATGTGATTGGCCCACTCGGCCGGGCAGTTCACCATCTCGTTTTCGAACTCCCAGGAGAACAACTGCGGGTTGTCCTTGAGCAGGCCGACGATCTGGCGCGTGTACTGATCCTGACAAGCGCGGGCGTCGGGATCGGTGTACTTGAGGTCGATGGTATCGAGGAGGCGACGCTCGCGGAGGAAGCGCTGCTGGTAAGCCGGGAGCTGGCTGAGATCACGCCCGGCGAAGTAGGGCAGGCAGAAGGTCTGCAGCGCCTGGAGGTTGTAGTAGGCGGGCTTCGTGTAGTCCTCGTGGATCGTGAGCATGAAGCGGATATCGTGCTTGCGGGCCAGGTCGAGGTAGCGCAGAACCTTCGCGAAGAGCGGCATGTTGACCTGGCCGATGACATCCATGGGCTCCATGCCGCGCGGGGTATGTGCCCGGAGCATGAAGCGCATCGCGGTCACACCCTGACTCGAGAGGAAGTCGAGCCAGTGGTTGAGCTGGTCCTCCGTGGCGTCGACGAAGGAGATCAGACGCCGACCCTCTTCCCCGTTCTCCGGCAGGCCGACCCAGTTCGCATAGAAGCCGCCCAGAGGCAGCCAACCCGGTCCGCCCGCGCCCTTCTGGAAGTAGCCCTTCGGCCCGAGGACGACCGGATCGCGTCGCGGGGTTGAGGCTATCAGGCAGATGGCCGAGGAGGCGCCCGTCAGGCCCTGGTCGTCGCTGACGCGGACCTGGTACACCCAGCGTTTGGCCTCGTCACCGCGCCAGGTTGCGGAGGCTGAGCCCTGCGTCGCAGTGGTCGTTCCGGCGTCAGTCAGGGAGCCGCCCTCGTCAGTGCTCCAGCGCAAGGAACGGACGCCTGCTACCGGGTTGTCGAACTCGTCGACGAGCTGCGCCTGGAGCTTGACCGGAAGCTCGACGGGCCTGAGCGCGAGAACCTGCGTCGGCTCGACGCGATAGTGATGCGGCTCGCCGGGCACCGTGTCGACCTTGACCTCTTCACGGGGCAGTGCGGAGAACTCGGCGACCGCGATCAGGGCATCGGCAGACGCCTGGGCCTTCCGGGAGGCTACGTAGTGCACACGCAGCCTTCCCTGGGCGTCGGTGATTCCGCGTCGGGAAGTGCTGCTCAGGCTGAGGGTGGACTGGGTCGCGAAGGCCTGGAGCTCACCACCGGAGCCCTCGGATAGCTCGACGCGTACAGGTTGCCCGGCGACGCCTCTCCCCTGGGCGTCGGTGAGGGTGACGGTGACATCCTGCGCTGCACCGGCTGCAACACGTGTCTGAGGAAGACTGAGGCGCATCCTCTCGGGCGTCGCGCCGGCGTTCCCGATTGCCTCCACGTGGTCATGCTGCACCGGGACCACGCTGCTGAGGCGGATCCAGTCGATGTCGATATGCGCCGAAGTCTTGTCGGTGGGGTCGATGCGGAAGGCACTCAGCACACCCTTCCAGCGGGCGTCCTTGCGCAGGTCGACCCGCAGGCGCTGCCAACCCGTGCCGGAGACCGGGAAGGAGTAAGTGAAGAGCTGGTCCGTGGTGCCGATGCGGCCGAAGAGCTGCCAGGTGGACTGCTGCACACTCTGGCGTACCCGCATCTCGAGGATGGGATAGCGATCGACATCGAGGGCGATAGCTCGCTGGCCCGGGCCGACCGGTCCCCACATGACTCCCCAGATGAAGTAGGGGTCAGTGTTCACGTCCAGGCTGAGGACACCGTCTTCGACCTTGCGGTTCTGGATGTACTCGGGCTTGTCGCCCCAGGAGTCGATTCCGGCCAGGGAGCCGTCGTTGAAATCCCAGGGCTTGCCGAAGGTGTCGGTGGCGTAATCGGGAGGTGTGAGAGGCGCCGTCGGAGGTGCGGCCGGAGCGCCCAGACGCTGCGACTGCAGCGGGCCGGTGATTCGGTAGGTGGCAGGACGGCAGTAGATCCAGAAGCGGCGTGCCTCACCGGCAGGTACCTCGCCGGACACCTTCCACTCCAGCAGACCGTCCTGGACGGCAGCGGGGATGACCTGCCCGTCGGAGGAGACTACCCGCAGAGAGCCCGGATCGGCGACGGCCGGAGTGCCCAGGGCCGCCAGCTCGCCGCTGATATGCAGCGGGCACTGCACGAAGACCTCGCGTCGCGCCTCGGCTGCAGCGGGCAAGGTGACTGCCGCACGGTAGGGCCAGTCGGCGTTCCACCAGCCGGAGACCTGTCGGGAGGCGACGCCCTCGCTGGTGATCTCGTAAGGGCTGCCTGCTCGGATCGCGGCGACGGCGGTGCTGATCTCCTCGGCTGTGAGCGCGCGACCGTAGAGGTAGACATCATCGACCTCGGCGCCCAGGTAGTCGGGAGAGCCGTCCTGGTCGCGACCGATCGCCATCACGGTGTCGGTTGGCCCGACGGTGAGCTTGATACCCTTGACGAAGGCCACGGCCTTGCCGTCCACGTAGACGGCCAGCTCGGCGTCCTCGCGGCCCGAGTTGATGTTGCGCCAGGTGGCGGCGACATGATGCCATTCCTGGGGCTTCCAGGTGAAGGACTGCGAGGCAATCGCCTGGCTCTTGCCGTCGGAGCCCCAGACGAGGAAGTTGGGGCCCTCGGCGCCGAAGTAGAGACTGAAGCGGTTGAAGTGGTAGGCCTCGGGGATGTCGCGGCTGCCGTAGAGGCAGAAGAGGTAGCGACCGGCGGCTTCCTTCTCGCTCCAGGTGGAGCGGACCCACATCGCGACGGTCCCGGCCTCGGGTCGGAAGTTGCCCTCGACCGCGAACCGGCAGTCGTTGGAGATCGAGGCGGCCTGTCCGCGCAGACCTGGTACAAAGGCCACAGAGGCAGAGCCCGCCTGCACCGCACTTCCCCGGGCAAAGGCGGCATCGGCGGCGCCATCAAAGGGCGCATAGAGGAGCAGGTCGGCAGGCTGAGCGAAGGCGAGGGCAGAGCAGAGGGCGAGCAGAAGGCACACCAGAGGCATGGAGATTCCTCCCACGGGTGTCGGCGGTTGGAGCGATCAGGTCGTGGACTTCCGCAGCAACCGGGCCAGGACCTGCGCGCGCAACTCAGGCGGCGTCAAGGGGAACACGCAGAGCCAGGTGGTCAGGGCAACTGCCGGCAGGGCGACAAAGAGTCGAGGTGTCGCCGGGAGCATCAGCGCAAGGGCCGTCATCAGCAGCAGGCAGCCCATCGCGCAGGCGGTGCGGGAGAGGAAGCGCGGCGGCAGCACGGACCGGAGCGCCCAGCAGGACCACAGGAGGAGGAGAAAGTAGCTCACTGCGTAGCCCAGGGCGTAGGAGAGAGCACCGAGCTGCGGGGCCAGGTAATAGATGATGCCCAGGAGCACGACGGCCCAGAGGAGGTTCTGGGCGAGGCCGAACCAGACCCGTCCCCGCGCGACGATTACCGTGGCCAGCGAAGTGCCCATCGCCGAGGCGGCCGTCCCGAAGGCGAAACCCACGAGCACGGCAGGTGTGCCGGTGAACTCCTTGCCATACCAGGACATGATAATATCGGCCACAAACATGATGGCGACGGAAAGCGGCAGCGCCACCATCAGCGCGGCGGCATGGACCATCTCAAGGACGCGCCGGGAGTCTGCCGGGTCCTGCCGGGCCTCCGTCTGGGCGGAGAGGATGGGCAAGGCTGCCGTCGAGATCAGACCGGGCACCGTCATGATGAGCATCCGCCACTGGGAGGCCGCGTTGACCAGGCCCAGCTCGGCGTACCCATTTTGCTGACGGGCGATGAGGGTGTTCGCGAGCCACATGACGGGGCCGATGAGCGCGCCACTGAGGAAGGCGGGCAAGGAGAAGCGCCACAGGAGCGGGATCTCGTCGCGTATCCGATGACCGCTGACCGCGATGCCTGCCAGGCGGCACTCGCGATGCAGGACGAACTCTCCCGCGAGGCAGGCACACGCATTCGCAAGGCCGATTCCGACAACGGCTCCGGTCAGTCCGTAGTACCACAGGAGGAGGAGGGAAAGCGGGAGACCGAGGAGACCCCGGAGGACGTTGAGCCCGGCGATGGCACGGAAGCGTTCCAGGCCGGAGAGAGCACCCGTCTGCGCCCCACCGAGGGTGCTGAAGAGCAGCAGCAGGCACCCGGCGCGGAGTGCAGTGACGAGGTGCCCGGCGCTGATCACGTCCGCCGCGACCACGGGTGCCAGCAGGTAGAGAGCGGCGCTTGCCAGCACGCCCGACACGAGAGCGGCTCGGATAGACAAGCGGAGCACAGCGCCCGCACGAGCGGGTTCTGCCTTGCGGTACTGGGCCACGTGACGGGTGGCAGTGACCCCGAGACCGGCTCCGGCGAAGACGCCAAAGGTGCCCACGGTGCTGGTGACCATGCCATACTCGCCGAATCCGGACTTGCCCATCATCCGGGCAATGACGACGGAGGTGACCAGGTTCGCCCCCTGGGAGCCGATGAAACCGAGCACCGACCACACAGCGCCGCGGGCAAGTCGCACCCCCGGCGTGTCTCCGTGGAAGGTATCGCGCAGTCTTGCGACCGCGCCCCCTGCTCGCCAAGGGGCCATTAAGCCGTCTCTCGCTTTCTGGAGTAGGAAGGTCGGACTCGCCTAGCCCTCGCGGGCCAGGGCCTTGTGGTAACCGGCCAGCGTAGCCTCGGCAGCATGCCTCCACAGGAAGTGGCTGCGTACTCTCTCCTGCAGCGCGCTGGTCTCCGGCGAACTCTGAAGCGTCCGGAGCACGGCGTCGCGAATCTCCTGCTCGGAGTGGGGCGAGACGTAGGTCGCCAAGTCGGCGAAGTACTCCCGGGTGCAACCGCCGGGGGTGAGGACAAGGGGCGTCCCGGCCAGCGCCGCCTCAAGGGCAACGAGTCCGGGCGTCTCGAGAAGACTGGGCATCAACAGGACTCCGGCTGCCGCGTAGGCGGACTCCAACAGCGGGTCGTCATGCGCAAGCTGACCCAGGAAGTGCATGTTGGGACCAGCTTCGCTGCGACACTGCTCATAGTAGGCTTCGTGCCCCAGGCGTGCCCGGCCGAGGAACACCACCTGCACGTCGCAGTCCTTGAGAGCGCGAAGGGCGGTGAGCTGGTTCTTGCGCGTGTCGAAGGCGCCGACGCACAGCACGAAACCTTGCAGCCCGTAGCGCTCGATGAAGGCCTGCGGCTGCGCCTGCGCAAAGCGTTCGTCGACCCCGTTGGGGACCACGTGGATCCTCTCCGGGGGTATCCCGTAGGCCTCGGTGAGCAGATCGGCCTCGGCCTGCGAGTTCGGGAGTGCCAGGTCGATCAGGCCGAAGGGCGGGCGATGCTCGCCCGGTGTCACCCAATGCCGGCTCTCGGCGAACTGAAGGACGTGGCCGCGGAACCTCCCGCTAAGGGAGAGCCGAGCTGAGGGCCAGACGATCGTCGAGACGACCAGAGCCACTCCGGCGCTCTTGACTGCCGGCCAGAAGCGGTGACCGAAGAGGCTGAAGGAGTGCACCAGAGGATAGTCGGCGACGCGGCTATGCCACAGGTCGAAGAGGTCGACGGTGACTCCGAGGTCCTGCAGCGCACGACGGGTCTGCAGCAGTTGCACTTCCGCACCCCCGGGGTTCTGGTAGGCCCAGTCCTGGGTGTGGAAGAGCACGCGCAGGCTAGTGGAGGGTGCGGTCATGGTGCCTCTCGGACGATATGGATGACGCGGGCGTCAGGAGCCGGAGAGCAGGTCGCGCACGGCCTGTAGCACGTCGCTGACCTCGATCTGCTCCATGCACCAGGCGCCCTGGGGACGCTTGCACTCGGCCAGGGGATCGATCATGCCCTGTGCACAGGGCGCGCAGGGAAGCTGCGCCGACAGCACCCGAGCGCGTCTGTGCAGCGGGTCGGGCCCGGTGTAGGTGGCAAGATTTGGGCCATAGAGCCCGACGACGGCCGTGCCGACGGCTGCCGCGAGATGCACCGGTCCGCTGTCGTTGCCCACACACACATCGACGGCGCTGAGCAGGTCGACCAGGTCGCGCACGTTCGGAGTCAGGATAGCCGTCGCCCCGGCGGCCTTGACGAGTTCCGAGACGACCTCGGCGTCGGCCTCTCCCCCAAGGGCAAGAAGATGAGCCCCGTCCTTCGCCAGTTGCCGGGCCGTCTCGACCACGCGCTCAGCAGGCCAACGTCGGAACCGCCAACTCGCACCGGGATGGATCGCAACTACCGGAGGGCGAAGGCCGAGGCCTTCGAGGCGCTGCCGAGCACGCTCCCGGCGTTCCTCGGTAAGGAGCAGTCGGATTGGGCGCGGCGTCGGGTCACAGTCGAGGAGCTCCATCAGCCGCAGGAAGCCGTGGGCCCGGTGGAGGCCCAGGCTATCGGGCACGGGCACTGTGTCGGTCAAAAGCCAGCGGGGCACGGCATGCCAGCGTCCACCTCCGCCTTCCTCACCCCGACAACCGAGGCGCAGCGGGACTCCCGCCAGCCACACAATCCAGGGCGGGACCTTCCCACCGGCATCGAGCTCGACGTGGGCGTCGAAGCCCTCCTTGCGCAGCCGCGACCAGTAGTCGCGCAAGGCCCGGGCATAGCGCAAGCGTCCGCCCCCGTAGGGAATCGCGGGGACCCAACCACTCAGCCGCGGGTCGTCGTAGAACAGGCTGCCCGCCGCCGGTGAGGTGGCGAAGACGATGCGCGCCTGCGGGTAACGCTGACGCAGGGCATCAATCGCCGGGAGGGCAAAGAGGGAGTCGCCGATGTTGGCGCGCACCTGCACGAACACCCTGGCATCTTCGGGCAAGTAGTGGATTCGGGGCTGCCGATCACTCATGATCGCCCTCACTGGTGCCGACTGCGCGGGTAGCGGCAGTTTGCTCCCGTGCTCCCTCCCAGAAACCTCGCGACCACCACACACAGATCAGCGACATGACGGGAAAGAGAGGCAGGGCCTTCAGCGCCGCCAGGGGTCGCCACTTCAGGAAGCATCCCAGGACTCGCAGCGGGCGTGCCAGGGGAATTGCCAGTACGCTGAGAGGATAGCGCACCATCCACTCGTCCGGCACCGTGGGCAGACGCCGGCGGATCTGAGCACTGGCCCAGCCCAGCTTCCGGGCATGGGGCAGAATCGCTCGCAAGGAGGACCGATTGACATGCGCCAGAGATAGCTGGGGCGCGAACAACACCTTCTCACCCGCAGCCGCCGCTGCCTGCGCGACAATCACATCATCGCCCGGCCACAGGTCCTCCGGGAAGGGCCCGAAGCGGTCCCACAGCTCGCGCTTGAGGGTCACGTTGCAGGTGATCCAGTTGCTGGTCAGCTCCTGCGGGCGGACGTGGTTGAACTCGCGGAATTCGATGTAGAAGTTGGCCAGGCCGAGGAGCCTGCGCGGATTGGCCGGGCGGATTCCGCCGGCGATGGCACCGACCTCGGGATGCTGCCGATGGGCCTCCACCATCCCCTGCGCCCAGCCGGGGTCGACGATGCAGTCCTGGTCCATGAGGCCGAGAATCTGCCCCCGAGCCGCCGCCAAGCCCACATTCCGTGCCCGTGGAGCGGCCGTCTGCTTGTCGAAAGGGAGGAAGCGGACCTGCGGGAAGCGCTCCGGAATCAGCCGGGGCGTCTCATCGCTGGAGCTGTCGACGACGATGACCTCCAGGCCGAAGTCGGTCTCCTGGGCAAGCAGCGCGGCCACGCAGTCGGCAATCACCGGGGCGCCGTTGTAGGAGGGTATCACAACCGAGAGCGTGGGCTCCTGCGTCTCCCCTGGTGCCCTCTTGCCGGGGCTCGCGAGTCCGGTGTCGCCCGTGCTATGTTCGGTGTCGTCGCTCATGGCCGCCCATCACATTTGCGGAGTGTGCGAGGAACCTGCGTGCGGGTGGGGAATTGGACAGGATATCTCGCCATGATAACTGAGGAGACCCGACATGCCAAGTGCCGACACCCTGAAACGACTGGCTCAAGCCGAGTTGGTGCAACTTCGCGAAGAGGGCTGCAGCGTGGACGACCTGCAGGCACTCTATGACGACGCCATCACGCAGCCCGCCGAGGTCATGAAGGCGCGGCTGAAGCAGTTCTTCGCCGAAGCCGCTGCCCGCGAGCCCGAAGCCTGCTTCCCCTACGTCGAGTCGTCCGACCTGGAGGGCATCCGCGCTGCCCGCTCAACCGGACCGCGCAAGCTGTCGGTTTCGGCTGCCCAGGCCCGGGACCGTATCGAGGGAGCCTGGCTCGGACGCACCGCCGGATGCATGCTGGGCAAGCCCGTTGAAGGCTGGAAGCGGTCAGAGATCGAGGCCTTGCTGCGCCATGCCGGGGAGTACCCGCTGGCGGACTACTTCCCCTTTGTCGAGGACGCGCCGGAGGGTATGCGGACCTTCGGCCCGGGTGCCAAGAGCTGCCTGCGCGGTCATATCCGCCGCGGGGAAAGAGACGACGACACCGACTACACGCTTCTCGGCCTCCACGTGATGGAGACCTACGGGCCGGACTTCACGTCGGCGCAGGTCGCTGCGGAGTGGCTCGGGCGCTTGCCCTTCCATCGCGTCTACACGGCCGAGCGGGAGGCCTACCGGAACCTGGTCAACGACGTCATGCCGCCGGACTCGGCGACGCGCAGGAACCCGTACCGCGAGTGGATTGGTGCGCAGATCCGCTGTGACGGCTTCGCTTACTGCGCTCCGGGTTGGCCGGAGAAGGCCGCCGAGTTCGCCTGGCGTGACGCGATCGTCTCGCACACCAAGAACGGTATCTACGGGGAGATGTTCTTTGCCGCGCTGATTGCCGCCTGCATGGCCACCGACGACCTGCACGAAGCGATTGCTGTGGCGCAGGCCGAGGTCCCGGACAACTCGCGCTTCGCCGAGGTTGTGCGGGACACTGTGGCCTGGTGTGCCGAGGATGCGCGGTGGGAGACGACCTGGGAACGCGTGATGGCCAAGTACGGGCACTATCATCCGGTGCACACGCTGAATAACGCCGCGCTGGTGCTCGTGGGCTGCCTGCACGCGAAGGGCGACCTGGGCCAGGCGATCTGCATCGCGGTCATGGGCGGCCTCGACACGGACTGCAACGGAGCCACGGCCGGTTCGGTGATGGGCGCTCTGCTGGGCGCCTCCGGCGTGCCTGCTCAATGGACGGCGCCGCTGCACGATGAGCTGCACAGCGCTCTCGAGGGCATGAACGTGAACCGGATCAGCGACCTGGCGGCGCGGACGGCGAAGGTTGCTGAGCGTGTGCTGGGTGGGTAGCAGCCTGGGGCTTTTCGAGGACCGCGGGGACAGAGTCTGGTCTGCGCCGACTGTGGGGCGAAGCAGATTCTGTCCCCGCTTTGTTTGAGGAGGTGCTTGACAAGGGCGGTGGCGCGGGCTATCATTCGAACACCCATTCGACGAACGATAAGGTGATCACGCCATGCTCCGTCGCCAGATCCTCCACCTGCGTCTCCGTGGCCTTTTCACCGCCGTCCAGGCACGTGAGCAACCGCTCCTGCTGGGCCAGCCCTTCGCTATCGCCTCGAACACGCCGGGAAGCCGTCTGCTGGACGTATCGCCGGGTGCGCTGCGTCTGGGGCTCGTCCCGGGTATGGCGGTCTGGCAGGCCAAGACGATGCGGCCGGACCTGATCCTGGCGCCACCGGACCTAATGGCCTACGAGGCGGCCTACGGTCGGGTGCTGGAGACCTTACTGCGGTTCACGCCGCAGGCGAAGCCTCACGGATTGGCAGAGGCCTTCCTTGATGTGACAGCCAGTCTGCGGCTGTATGGCGGTCGGGAGAAGCTTGCACAGAGCCTGCGCGAAGCGGTTTGCGAAGCGGCTGAGGCGTGCCTGTGGGAGACCTCGGGCGCTGACAGGTGGCCCGGTGAGGTGCCCTACTCGGTGACGCTGGGCCTGGGGCCGAATCTGCTTCTCGCGCGGATCGCGACCTTACTGGCTGATCCGGGGACGACCTATCCGCTGTTCCCGCAGCAGCCTGCGGAGGAGCTGGCGGGGCTGCCCCTGGACTACCTGTGGCTGGTCGAGGCCGGGCAGCGCCAGCGGCTGGCCCAGATGGGTGTCCACACCTTCGGGCAGTTGCAGATGATCCCCTCGTTGCTGCTGCGGCGGGAGTTCGGCGATGCTGGAGAGGTAATGTTCGAGGCGGCCCGGGGTCGCGATGAGACACTAGTCCCGGTCTACGAGGCCGGGGATACGGCGCTCATGATCCGCCACCACACGGACCTGCCCCGACCGCTGCGGCAATTCAGCGCCCTGCGGCTGGCGGGCCTGGCCCTGGCCGACCGGCTGGCTCACTCGCTGCAGTCGCGTGGGCAGTCGGCGCGAAGGCTGCGGGTGACGCTGACGCTGGTGGATCGGCGACGACTGGATCACACGGTCGATCTGGACGCAGCTACCGACGACCAGGGAGCTTTGCGCAGCCGGGTGGAGGAGGCGCTGTCGGTGATGCACCTGGGAGCGCAGAGCTGTGTGAGCTTTGAGGTTGCGGCGAGCGAACTGCAGCAGGGACCCGGGCCACGCCAGCTATCCCTCTTCGAGGAGCGGCCGCTGCGCGAGCCCAACCTGGCAGAGGCGAAGGATCGTGTCAGTCGCAAGCTCGGCGAGAAGGCTCTCGTGGCAGGCTCGGTGGCGAACACGACCTTGTGAGCGGGATCATCGGCCGGGGATTGCATACACGAGCGCGTTGCCCTGCTTGCCGACCTGCTTGATGGCGCCCATCTCGCGCAGGGCGTAGACCATCCGACCGGCCACGCGGTTCCGCAGGCCGGTGGCCTGCATGAGGTCGCGCACCGTGAAGGCTTTCGGGAGGTCAGTGGGGAGAAGTCGGCGGAAGTCGGTGGGGCGCTCGAAGCGCTCGACCTGCACCACTTCGACCAGCTCGCGGCCGACGAGCGAGACGCCCTTGCGTCGCCAGCTCCCCTTGCCGTCGTCACAGCGGTACTCGCGCTCCACGGTCAGCACGACCTCCAGAGAGAGGTTGCGCCGGCGCAGGAGGCGGCCCAGGTAGACCAGCTCGTCGAAGACCTCGTAGACCGACCCGTGCTTGGGCGAGCGACGGGCAGAGCGCTGTGCACCCGTCTCGGGGTCAACCCGCACGACGATCTTGGTCGCGGCGACGGGATGAATGAGGACGACGGGGTAGTGGGCGCAGAGCTTGTCGAGCTTGTCCCGGATCGAGACGAAGGAGCCGGTCTGGACCTCGTAAACGACGCCATCGCGGAGGACATCGGCCTTGTAGCCGTCGACCTCGGCTTCGAGCCGGCCGTCATCACCGGCGTAGTAGCTTTGCAGGGCAAGGTGCAGATCAGTGGGCACGGCGGTCTCTCACTCTCGGGTCGGCGTCGTCGGCAGCAGCGAGACCCGTTGCCGCAGATCGTGGCAAAGCACATGGCAGGACTGGAGGTTCGAGGTGGCCGCCTCGTCACGGACGCTCACGTGCAGACCTTCGAGCACACGACGCGCGGTCTCCTGGGCCTTGGCGAGGGAGACCGGGTCGGTGTACTCCAGCACCAACTCCATCCGGATCGTGTGGCGCGCTGAGTTGAGGAAGGGCGACGGTCGCCGCGTGGGCACGGGTATCTCCTGGGAGGCTAAGGTTTGCGCGTCCCTGAGGGCTCTCGCAGGAACTCCTGTCGCAGGAAGCGCGTGATCTCCGTTACGGCCGCCTGGAGGTCGGCACTGGTTGCGAAGAAGTGGTCGACGCCGGGCAGCGGCACGACCGTGCAGTGAGCCCCGGCGGCGTGGTCTGCGATGAGCCGATGGATCGTGTCGAGGCTGCTGATGGTGTCCAGCGCCCCTGTGACGAAGAGCGTCGGGAAGCTGATGCGCGTGAAGTAGTTGTGAGCGGCGGAGCTCTCCGTGACCGGCACCGGGAAGCCCAGACAGGCGCAGCAGAGGACCTTCTGGTCGCGAGCACAGGCCTGGAGTCCGACCCAGGAGCCGAAGGAGTAACCCACCAGCGCCACGCGACGGGTATCCACGCCGGGGCGACTCCGGAGCAGATCCAGGGCGCCCAGGCAGTCCTGGACCTCGCCTACACCGGCCTCGAAGGCCCCGGTGGACTCGCCCACACCGCGCAGGTTGAAGCGCAGAGTGGCCCAACCGGCTGTCTGGCATGCTTGTTGCAGGGCACCAACGACAGGGACGCTCATACTGCCGGCGTAGCGCGGGTCGGGGTGGCAGATCACCACAGCGGGCACCGGGTCAGGGCTCGTGGGGACCTGGAGCAGGCCCTCGAGCTTGAGGGCGGCGTCCGACCGTGGGGAGAAGTGCACCGGCTGTTCCGGGGTCGCCTCAGCAGCCTGAGCGGTCAGGGCATAGCAGGCAAGGGCCAGCGTCAGAAGCGCCATGCTCGGGTTGTCTCCCTCGCTGCACCGGGAGGGCAGCCTGGTTGTTCGTGGGTGGAGTCGTCCGCACCACGTTCCGACATCGCAAGGCGAAGGCCCAGGGAGAAGGCCGGACGGCCGTTCTGGTTGACGCGGTGTGCCGCATATAATAACATAAGGTGTCACGTGTTCTGGGTGGGAATCGCTGCACCGCCCCCTGGGAAGCATAAGTCTACTGGCTAAGGAGTGTTGGAGATATGCCGCTTGTAACCTCGTACGAGCTTCTTCGGCCCGCTCTGGAGGGCGGGTACGCCGTCGGCGCGTTCAACGCCAATAATCTCGAATCAGTGAAGGCCGTCATCGACGCCTGCACTGAGAGGGAAGCCCCGGTCATCCTGCAGGTCAGTCAGGGCGCCATCAAGTACGCGGGTCTGGAAGAGGCGACTGCTCTGGTCACCGCCGCCGCCGAGAAGACGCCGATCCCCGTCGCCCTGCACCTGGACCACGGCACCAGCTACGAACAGAACGTGCAGTGCCTGCGCGCCGGCTTCACCTCCCTGATGTATGACGGTTCCAAGGAGCCTTTCGAGACCAACATTGCCGTCAGCGCCGACATCATTCGCATGGCCCACGCCTGCGGCATCCCCGTTGAGTGCGAACTTGGTCTCATTCCGAAAATCGAGGACTACCTGACCGAAGAGCAGATGAAGCCGCTGCGCGAGGGCAAGGCTGCGTCCGTCCTCGAGCTGCTCTCCGAGGAGCAGGTGCAGAAGCTCTACGCCAACAGCACCAACCCGGATCAGGCTCTGGAGTTCAAGGAGCGCACCGGCTGCGACAGCATGGCCGTCGCCATCGGCGCAATCCACGGCATGACCGGCCGCGGCTCCAAGCTCGACTTCGAGCTGCTGCAGAAGCTCATGGACAAGGTCGGTCTGCCCTTCGTCCTGCACGCAGCGTCCGGTATCCCCCTCGACCAGATGCAGAAGGCCTGCCAGATGGGCGTGTGCAAGGTCAATGTCGCCACCCGCATCAGCATGGCACTCCTGCAGGGCACCCGCGAGCGCCTCGATGCCAAGCCGGACGAGAAGGACTTCCGCAAGGTCTTCGACCTGGCCATCGATCGGATGAAGGAAGTCGTCTTCGAGTACGTCGACCTGTTCGGTTGCGCCGGCAAGGCCGGTTCCGGCTGGACCTGCGGCCCGAAGGCAGCCAAGATCACCAAGGAGTCCCCGGAGTAGATCGGGTCTCCCTGAGACGTCCCCTCAGACGGGCAGGAACTTCTCCTGCCCGTCTTTTCTTTGTATGGAGGGCGGGAGTCAACACGCGGCACGGGCAAGCAGTAAGGCCGAAGGGTGCTCAGACGTCCTCGAAGAGTCGGAACTGGTCGCGAGGGGCCACGTTGTGGAGCTCTCGCAGGTGCCGCTGGGACACGCGGAGGAGACGGTCGAGGCGGAGAGGGTCCCAGACCTGTATGCCCTCGCCGAGGGCCAGTAGAAGGACCTCGCTGTCGGCGCCGATCCCGGCCCACTCACGGTGCAGGTGCGGCAGCAGTAGCCGCCCGCGCTCGTCCAGCCCATCCTCCACATAGGTCGAGGCCAGGAGGCGGTAGAGCTCGCCGCTCTGATGATGCTGCTGGGAGCAGGTGAGCAAGTCCTGCAGGAGCGCCTGGGAGCACGCTGCCGGCGTGAGAAGGACACTACCGGAGATGTCGGCAGCCAGTCCGACACGAGGGCCCAGCGCATCGCGCAGGTTCTGCGGCAGTACCACTCGTCCGGCGTCGAGACGCCGCTGGAACAAGGTCCGGCAGCGCGGCTCGCTCATGAGTAGCCCCTCCTGCCGGGTTCTTCTCCGGGCAGTCGCGATCGACCTGCGCAGCCCGGCGGACGGTGGCACGGGCTTTGCAGGGATGTCCCAGGGGCCTGGGGCTTCCGGGCTTCGTGTTGGCGGCGGGTACCGGACCTTTGTACCTTGCGCAGAGGGGACAGTCCCACCTTGCGCAGGGCAGTGCGTCAATTGACTCCGCGGGGCCCTTTTGCTATAGTCCTTCTGTTCCGGTGGGTCCTTCCGGGACGCAAGTTGGTTGACAGGTCGGCGTCCAGTCATTATAATGATTATACTGACTGGTTTGCTGAGGGCAGCGCAAGGTGGAACCGGAGGGTTTTCTGGTGCCGGTAGGTGTGGGTGGGAGAGCTGCCGAAGTTTGGGTAGTGGGGACTGCGGTGGGGGTCATCCGCGAGGCCCTGGCCGGGTGGGATGGTGTTACTCGCGGGAATTGCGTTGTGACAGGCGCGTGCGCGCGTTGGCGTAGCACGTTGCGCTAAACTAGGAGGGATGCACGTGGCGACAAAAGTCGGTATCAATGGTTTTGGCCGCATCGGCCGACAGGTCTTCAAGGCGCTCTGGGAGCGCTTCCGTGGCGACATCGAGGTCGTAGCCGTTAACGACCTGACGGATGATGCGACGCTGGCACATCTGCTCAAGTACGACAGCATCTACGGCAAGTTCCACGGCAAGATCGAGGTCGGCGAGGGCTGCTTCATCGTCGACGGCGTGAAGATCAAGAGCGTTGCCGAGCGCGACCCGGCACAGCTTCCGTGGGGCGAACTCGGTGCGGAGATCGTTCTCGAGTCCACCGGCCGCTTCACCGACGCAGACAAGGCCAGTGCGCACCTCCAGGCCGGCGCGAAGAAGGTCGTCATTTCCGCCCCGGCTAAGGGCGAGGGCGTCAAGACGATCGTTCTGGGCGTCAACGACGAAGAGTACTGCCCGAAGAGCCACAACCTTGTCTCGAACGCGTCCTGCACCACCAACTGCCTGGCGCCGATGTGCAAGGTTCTCCTCGACAACTTCGGTATCGAGAACGGCCTGATGACCACGATCCACAGCTACACCAATGACCAGGTCATCCTTGACTTCCCGCACAAGGACCTGCGCCGCGCCCGCGCCGCAGCTCTGAACATGATCCCGACGACCACCGGTGCCGCCAAGGCCATCGGCGAAGTCCTTCCGGCCCTCAAGGGCAAGATGCACGGGTATGCGATGCGCGTCCCGACCCCGACCGGTTCGGTCACGGACCTCACCGTCAACCTGAGCAAGGCCGCGACGGCCGACGAGATCAACGCAGCCTTCAAGGCCGCTGCTGAGTGTGGCCCGCTGGCCTCCGTGCTCGACTACACCGATGAGCCGATCGTCCTCAGCGACATCGTTGCGTCGCCGGCTTCCTGCACCTTCGACTCCGGCTTCACCTGCGTGCTTGGCGACAAGTTCGTCAAGATCATCGGCTGGTACGACAACGAGTGGGGCTACAGCAACCGCGCCGCCGAGCTCATGGCCAAGATGGCCTCCATGGGCATCGGATAGGCATGACCCCCTCTCCGCGGTCCCGGTGTCGCCCTCAAGGCGTGCAGGGACCTGCGGGTGGTAGCCAACCAGAGACGACACATCGGGGCGAGGCCGACTGGCCTCGCCCCCTTTGTACACGCTGCCATGGCTCAGAGTAGAAGGGCTCACTTCACAAGAGGAGCGTGAGATTCTTGGCCACGAAGACCCTCAAGGATGTTGACCTGACCGGCAAGACCGTATTCGTGCGCGTAGATTTCAACGTCCCGCTGGACGGCGCTCAGATCACTGACGACACTCGCATCCGTGCCGCACTTCCGACGATCCAGCACCTCAGCGGTTCCAAGCTCGTACTGGCCTCGCACCTCGGCCGCCCGAAGGGCAAGAGGAAGCCCGAGGAGAGCCTGGCGCCCTGCGCTGCACGGCTGAGCGAGCTTCTGGGCAAGCCCGTGACCTTCGTCACCGACTGCCTCGGCCCGGAGAAGGAGGCCGCCATCGCCGCCATGAAGGACGGCGACGTCATCCTTCTCGAGAACACTCGCTTCTATCCGGGCGAGGAGTCCAAGGACAAGGACGAGATGATGGCCTTCGCCAAGCAGCTCGCCGCAGGCTGCGAGGCGTACGTGAATGATGCCTTCGGCAGCAGCCACCGCAAGCACGCCTCGGTCTACGGTGTGCCCAGCCTGCTCAAGCCCGCCGTCATGGGCTTTTTGGTGGAGAAGGAAGTCAAGGCTCTCGGCGGCGTATACAACGCCGGCCAGGAAGGCTTTGTTGTGGTGCTCGGTGGCGCGAAGGTCGATGAGAAGATCAACGTCATCAAGAGCCTGCTTCCGCGCTGCGAGAAGATGCTCATCGGTGGCGCAATGGCCTGGGCGTTCTTGAAGGCCAAGGGCATGGAGATCGGCGTCTCCTACTGCCCCGAAGGAAGCCCGGAGGCGGCTGCCGACGTCCTTGCCACCATGGGCGAGCACCTGAGCAAGCTGACGCTGCCGGTGGATGTGAACGCGCAGAACGTGCAGGGCGACCACTCGCTGGCGTACCTGACCGCCGACGGCATCCAGCCCGGCTGGGATGCAATGGACATTGGCCTTGAGACCCGCAAGGCCTACGCCGACGTCGTTCGCACTGCCAAGACCGTGTTCTGGAATGGCCCGATGGGCAAGTTCGAGGACAAGCCCTTCGACGAGGGCACCCTGGCAGTCGCCCAGGCCATGGGCGAGTGCGCCGGCTTCAACGTTGTCGGCGGCGGCGACTCCGTGGCGGCCATCACCCAGATGGGCCTCGCCGATAAGATGGATCATGTCTCGACCGGCGGCGGCGCGTCGCTGGAGTACCTTGAGAGCGGCAGCCTGCCCGGCATCGAGGCCCTCGATCAAGCCTAGGCCCCGGCCGCCGAATTGTTGTCGCAGACCTGAGTTGTCATCACAATCCGTCGCCGTCCCGACAGCGGTTGGTTCGGCGCAATCCTGGAGGTTTGTCCCACTATGCGTACCCCGATCATGGCTGGAAACTGGAAGATGAACTGCACCAATGACGAGGCCTGCGCCCTTGCCTGTGCCGTGAAGGAGCAGGCCGGCGGCATCACCGGCGCCGAGGTCATCCTCTGCACCCCGGCGACCGCACTGAGCACCGTTGCCAAGTGCGTTGAGGGCAGCGCGATCGAAGTCGGCGCCCAGAACTTCTTCTGGAAGGACCACGGTGCCTACACTGGCGAGATCTCCGCGAAGATGATCCAGTCCACCGGCGCGCAGTGGGTCATCCTCGGTCACTCTGAGCGGCGCGGTCGCTTCGGCGTTGCCGAAGAGGGCATGACCGACGAGCTGCTCAAGGTCTTCGGCGACAGCGATGCCAGCGTCAACGTGAAGCTGCAGGCCGCCCTTTCCGCCGGTCTCAAGCCGATCGTCTGCTGCGGCGAGACCCTTTCCGAGCGTGAAGCCGGCAAGGCCGACGAGGTCATCTCCGGCCAGGTCCGCGCGATGTTCGAGGGCATCTGCTCCTGCTGCCTGGCGAGCATGGTCATCGCCTACGAGCCGGTCTGGGCCATCGGCACCGGCAAGGTCTGCGACGCCGAGGAAGCCGATCGCGTCTGCGGCGTCATCCGCTCCGTCGTCGCCGAGGTCGCCGGTGAGGCTGCGGGCGCCAACATGCGCATCCTCTACGGTGGCTCCATGAAGCCGGAGAACGTTGAGGGTCTCATGGCCAAGCCGAACATCGACGGTGGTCTCGTCGGTGGCGCCGCACTCAAGGCCGACTCCTTCGTCGCGCTGATCAACGCTGCCAAGAAGTCCGCCGCCGGTGGTTGCTGCTGCTGCTGCTGCAAGAAGTAGGGTCGCCGCAACCGATCCGATAGGCATACTCGACGGGCCACCTGCTAACAGGTGGCCCGTTTGCTATGGCAAAGGCAGCACGTCGTGGCTGTTGTGTGCGGCTGTGGGGTGTGCTACCTTGGTCTCGTGGTGGCACGGTCCTGATTGCTGGCGATGCCGCAGAGGAGGTTAGCCCGTATGTTGCCCAGTCGCACGAATCTCAGTACCGGCCTCCCGGGCCTGGACAAGGTCCTCAAGGGCCTGTTGGCAGGCGACAATGTGGTCTGGCAGCTCGACTCGATCGACGACTACCAGGCCTTCGTCGAGCCCTTCGTCCAGACGGCCGTGGCCCAGGAGCGCACGGTCATCTACTTCCGGTTTGCCAAGCACCAGCCACTGGTCGCCGACGGACTGGGTGCCCAGATCTGTGAACTGCACCCCGAGGCGGGCTTCGAGACCTTCATCAGCGAGGTTCGCCACACGATTCGGGCGGCCGGTCGCGGCGCCTACTACGTCTTTGACTGCCTCTCCGACCTCGCCGTGGACTGGTACAGCGACCAGATGCTGGGCAACTTCTTCATGCTCACCTGCCCGTACCTGTTCGATATGGAGACGATTGCCTACTTCGGGCTCCTGCGCAACAACCACTCCTCCCACGCCACCGAAGCGATCTCCAACACCACACAGCTTCTGCTCGATGTCCTGCGGTCCGAGGGTCGGCTGTACGTGCACCCGCTGAAGGTACAGCACCGGTACTCGCCGACGATGCACATGGTCCATATCTGGGAGGACGACGAGTTCACGCCCGTCACGCAGAGCGCGACAATCTCGCACGTGATGACCGGCATGGAGTGGCTGCAACTGGACTCGATGAGCTTCCAGCTCGGGGTCTGGAACCGGGCCTTCCTGCAGGCGCTGGAGATCATGAACCCGGTGCACGGGGAGAGCTGCGACCTGGTTCAGGCCAACGAACTGCAGGGGCGCTTGCTGCGGATGGCCGTCTCACGGGATGAGCGGATGCTGGAGCTGATCCGCAAGTACCTGTCGCTGGGCGAGGTGCTGGACATCGGCAAGCGCATGATCGGCACCGGACTGATTGGCGGCAAGACGGTCGGGATGCTGCTGGCCCGCGCGATCCTCAAGCACAGTGATGAGCGCTGGGAGCAACTGCTCGAGCCCCACGACTCCTTCTACATCGGCTCCGACGTGTTCTACACCTACCTGGTGCGCAACGGGATCTGGTGGGTGCGCGAAGGGCAGCGGGACCCGGAGAATTACCTCGACGACGCCTCGATGGCTCGCCAGCGAATGCTCACGGGCACCTTTCCGGAGTCCCTCGTGAAGCAGTTTGAGCAGATGCTGGACTACTTCGGCCAGTCGCCCTACATCGTGCGCTCCAGTAGCCTGCTGGAGGACGCCTACGGGAACGCCTTCGCGGGGAAGTACGACAGCGTCTTTTGTGTGAATCAGGGCCCGAGGCAGCAGCGTCTCGACGACTTCCTCGCTGCGGTCCGCACGATCTACGCCAGCTCGATGAGCGACAAGGCCCTGACTTATCGGGCGCAGCGCGGTCTGCTGGACCGGGACGAGCAGATGGCCCTGCTGGTGCAGCGAGTCTCGGGCGACCGGTACGGAGAGCTGTTCTACCCGCAGATTGCCGGCGTCGGCCTCTCCTACAACCCCTATGTGTGGAGCAGCTACATCGATCCACAGGCCGGCGTGCTGCGGCTCGTGTTTGGCCTCGGGACGCGCGCCGTCGATCGCTCCGATGACGACTACACGCGGGTCGTTGCGCTCAATGCGGCCGAGCGGCGGCCGGAGTCGGACTTCGATGAGGTGCGGCAATACTCCCAGCGCCGCGTCGATGTGCTGGATGTCGAGGCCAACCATCACGCGTCCTATGATCTGGCCGAGGTGGTGCAGGCCAGTGGCGGGCTGCCGCTGGAGCTTCTGATGTCTCGCGACCAGGAGCGGGAGAGGCGCGCGGCCCAGAGAGGGATGAAGGTCGACTTCCCCTGGGTGCTGACCTTCGAGCGCCTGTTCAAAGAGACCAACTACGTCGACGACATGCGGAGGATGCTGCAGACCCTTCAGGAAGCCTACGAGTACCCGGTGGAGGTGGAGTTCACGACGAACTTCCTCGCCGACGGCAGCTACAAGGTCAACCTGCTGCAGTGTCGGCCGTTGCAGGTGAAGGGTGGTGGGCCGGTCAGCGATCCGCCGACGGGCCTGGACCCCGCGCAGACCGTGCTTGAGGCTCACGGTGCCGTCATCGGTCAGAGCCGGGTGACCTCGGTCGACCGCATCATCTACGTGTCGCCCTCGGTGTACGGACAGCTTCCGATCCCCGACCGCTACGAGATTGCGCGACTGATCGGGCGTCTATGCCACCTCAAGGAGCCCGGAGAGCCCCGGAAGGTACTGCTGATGGGACCGGGACGCTGGGGGACGACGACGCCCTCGCTGGGAGTGCCCGTCTCCTTTTCGGACATCAGCACGGTGTCCTTCCTGTGCGAGATCGTTGCGATGCGCGAGGACCTGGTGCCCGATATGTCGCTGGGGACGCACTTCTTCAACGAGCTCATCGAGATGGACATCCTCTACATGGCGCTGTTCCCGACGCGGGCGGGCAACTACCTGAACCGGACGCTCCTGGAGCGGCTTCCGAGCCGGCTGTCGAGCATGGTGCCCGAGGCTGTGAAGTGGCCGGAGGCGGTGCGCGTGATCGAGGCGGCCGACCTCCCGCACGGTCGTGCCCTGCACCTCAACGCCAACGCCCCGCAGCAACGAGTAGTCTGCTACCTGGAGCCCTGATACGAACAGCCCCCGGAGAGGGATTCCGGGGGCTGCGGGGCTGTACGGCAGAGATTGCGGGGGAACTAGAGGATGCCCTGGGCCAGCATGGCGCGGCCGACCTTCAGGAAGCCGGCGATGTTGGCGCCCATGACCAGGTTGTCGGCATGGCCGTACTGCTCAGCGGCCTCGGAGCACTGCTCGTAGATACTGTCCATGATGCGGTGCAGGCGCGCGTCAACCTCGTCGAAGCCCATGTTCAGGCGCATGGAGTTTTGGCACATCTCGATGGCGCTGGTGGCGACGCCGCCGGCATTGGCGGCCTTCGCCGGGCCAAAGGGAACGCCGCCGTCGAGGAACAGGCGAACCGCTTCCGGCGTGGAGGGCATGTTGGCTCCCTCACCGACCGCAAGGCAGCCGTTGGCGATGAGCTGGCGAGCAGCGTCGGCGTCGAGTTCGTTCTGGGTGGCGCAGGGAAGGGCGACGTCGCAGGGGACTGACCAGATGCTCTCGCAGCCCTCGTGGAATTCGGCAGCCGGGTGATCGGCGACGTACTCCTTGATGCGGCCGCGCTCGACCTCTTTGATGCGCTTGACGGTGTCGAGCTTGATGCCCTCGGGGTCGTAGATGTAGCCGTTGCTGTCGGAGACGGCGACGACTTTGGCACCGAGCTGCTGGGCCTTCTCGGTGGCGTAGATGGCCACGTTGCCGGAGCCGGAGACGACCACGTTGAGGCCGTTCCAGTCCTTTCCCTGAGCTTGCAGCAGGCGCGTCACGAAGTACACGAGGCCGTACCCGGTGGCCTCAGTGCGTACCAGGGAGCCGCCCCATTCGAGGCCCTTGCCGGTGAGGACGCCGGTGAACTCGTTGGCGAGGCGCTTGTACTGGCCGAAGAGGAAGCCAACCTCGCGACCGCCGACGCCGATGTCGCCGGCGGGAACGTCGGTGTCGGGGCCCACGTGGCGGAAGAGCTCGCTCATGAAGCTCTGGCAGAAACGCATGACCTCGGAGTCACTCTTGCCCTTGGGGTCGAAGTCGCTGCCGCCCTTGGCGCCCCCGATGGGGGTGGTGGTGAGAGCGTTTTTGAAGATCTGCTCGAAGCCAAGGAACTTGATGATGCCCAGGTAGACGGAGGGGTGGAAGCGCAGTCCACCCTTGTACGGGCCGATGGCGCTGTTGAACTGGACGCGGAAGCCACGATTGACCTGCACCTCGCCGCGATCGTCCTGCCACGCGACACGGAATATGATCTGGCGCTCCGGTTCGACCATGCGCTCGAGGACCTTCGCCTTCGCGAATTCCGGGCTCTTCTCGACGACGAAGGCCACGGACTCGGCCACCTCATGTACTGCCTGATGGAACTCGGGCTCCCCGGGGTTTCGAGCGTACACGGTCTCCATAACCTGATCGACGTACGATTGTGCCATCCTCAGTATCATCCCTTCATGGGTCCGACGCGCTTGCCTATTTGGCGGATTGGGTCAGCGAACCAGCGGTTCGGTATCTTCCGATCTTGCGACGCCCGGAGCGGGTTCAGGGTTCAGGGCTAGCCGGCCCCTGACTCCTGGGCTTTGGCAACGGCCTCCTGGTAGCGATCCAGGTATGTATCGAGGGCGGCTCTGCGGTGGCGAAGCAGATCGGCCCACAGGGTCAAGGACTTGCGCCCCAGCTCGGTCAGTTGATAGCGGCGACGGGGCGCCCGTGTGCCGGCGGTATCCCAGACGGAGCGGACCTGCCCATGGGTCTCCAGCCAGCGCAAGGTCCGGTACACCGCGGCGCCATCGACCTCGGACTCGGTCAGCGCCATCCGCTCGATCTCCTCGCGGAGCTCATAGCCGTGAGCGACGCCGCGCTCGAGCAGCAGCAGGAGGATGGAAGGTTCCATCATCCGCGTCTGACGGCGGCTTTCTGGGGGCCGAATCGGGTCCTGCGAGGAGGCGCCTGGCATTAGGGTGTTCCACACACTTATGTGTTTCAGACATCTAAACAGTTGCCACAGTTATTATAGCGAACTGCCCACCCGCTGGCAAGCACTCTTCCTCACAACCGCACTAACCAGCTCTCCACGCAGTGGCGAGGGGGAGAACGACAAAGGCGACGGCGAAAGGCACCTCGCCCAAGGAGTGAAAGGTGAAGGGCGGGGGCAAGGCCCCGGTGCCGGAAGTGGGTAGGAGTCAGGCCCAGAGGGGCTTGTTTCTTCTGGGCCCATGCTTTAGTCTGTAGGTTACGATCCCG
>JBDKVB010000182.1 GCA_039679385.1 Armatimonadia bacterium
GTGAGGTCGAGATCTCGGGGACCGGCGGCGCCGTGCGGTTCCACTGGGGCAAGGACTTCATCTACCGGTCCGCCAACGGTCGCGAGAACTTCGACAAGACCGGCGCAGAGATCGCCGAGGGCGTCGACGTGGGTGTCCGGCGGGAGATCCGCGAGTGGATCGAGGCCATCCAGAACGACACCGCGCCGACCATCCCAGGCGAGGAGGGCATGGCCAACATCGAGCTGTGCCTGGCGATGCTGGCGTCCCATGAGCGGAAGGCGCGGATCGAGCTGCCCTTCAAGGGGTAGGGAATCAGGCCGCTGCCCAGTGCCGGGGGGACTTTGTGCTGGCGGCACATGAGAGGCGAACTCGACGGGGTCCCCGCAAGGAGGACCCCGTCGGCGGTTCTGGGCAGAGAGGCACCGAGGGGCAAGATCAGACGTTTTTGGTCGCCAGAAGGCCAGAGTTTGTGAATTCTCTCACATCGACCCCTTTTGGGGGCTCCAGGGCGTGTATGAGGGGTGGTCAGGGCCTCAATCTATCCCTCAGCTTGCACCTTTCCTCACGAAAGGGCTTGACACCCGCGAAAGACCCCTTAGAATGTAGACGCTATCTTTGGCTTCTGACGGGACCATGCATGACGCACGGGGAGCGATGACCTCTGACGCTTGCCGGCGCCGTTGAAGTCCTCAAGGCCGAGAGCATCTTCGCACCGCCCGGGTGCGACACCCAGGTCGCGGGCTGCTTTGCCGCGGACCTGATGAGCGATGTCTTGGCCTTTGCCCGTCAGGGCTCCCTGCTTCTCACGGGACTTACAACTCACCAGACCATGCGCACGGCCGCGATCAAGCGTTTGATCGCGGTCGTTGTGGTTGAGGGCAAAGAGATCGGCAGCGACATGATTGAGGCTGCCCGTGAGGAATGTACCCCACTCTTCCGCACTCCACTTTCGAAGTATGAAGCTTGCGGCCTGCTGCTGCAGGCCGGACTACGACCCTATCGCAAGGGGGTAGGTGAAGCGGGCTAACCCGGACCTGAGGGCTGAGACGGGGACGACCGGCGATTCGGTGGCCTGGTGACAGGCCTACCAGGGCACAACCGGGCCTCGTGAAGCTGCTTCACCACTCATGGAGGACAAACCGCTGGCACACCATGAGTTCCCGATTCTGGGAAGGGCCTACTTTCTCGGAGGGCGGGCGTCAACCTCAGTGAAGCGTGCCCTGGCGGAGGCCGGGGTCGATGAGGAGACCATCCAGCGGGTCAGCGTCGCCTGTTACGAGGCGGAGATGAACGTGGTGCTGCACGCCCGAACGGGGTACGTCCGGGTCGAGGTCTACCCCACCTGCGTGCGGGTCAGTGTGGTCGACCAGGGCCCCGGAATCGAGAATGTTGACCTGGCGATGAGGCCGGGCTGGTCCTCGGCCTCGGAAGAGGCGCGGGCACTGGGCTTCGGAGCCGGGATGGGGCTGCCCAACATCCGCGAGCATGCCGACGAGATGCAGGTCGAAAGCGCGCCCGGTGAGGGCGTGAGGCTGCATTTGACCTTCACGCGGGGGCGAGAAGCCAAGGCAGACGGATAGGCTTCCGGGAGGCGACCGATGCCGACAGACCAGGCTGTGACTGTGGCAAGAGCCACCGAGGCGCTGTCCCTGCGGGTGGAGGCCGGAGGCGAGCACCTGGAGGCTGCCATCACGGGAGCGCAGGTGTGCGACCTGCTGAGCCACGTGATGGCGCAGGGCAAGCATGGTCACCTGTGGATCACCATCCAGACCCATCCGAACATCATCGCAGTAGCGGCCCTGGCCGGCTTGAGCGGCATCGTGATCGCCAGCGGTTTCGAGCCCGAGGACGACACGGTGATGCGGGCGGAGGACGAGGGCATCCCGCTGCTGATGTCGCCGCAGACGGCCTATGAACTCGCCGGGAAGCTGTATGAGTTGGGGGTCCGGTGAGCCGCAGTTGCCGAGGCATGTGCCGCCATCCTTGAGGAAGACAGCCGCTCCCTAACGGGCGTTGCGCCTGCTGAATGAAGCGATTGGTCGGAGTTGACCTGCACGTACATACGGCCCTGTCGCCCTGCGGCTCGGAGCAGATGCGGCCACCTGCGGTGCTCCTTAGCGCTGAGCGGCGCGGGATAGGGGTCGTCGGAATCGTCGACCACAATACAGCCAGGAACGCGGGGGCGTTTCTGGCGGCCTCGGAGGCTTTTGCGGTTCGTGTGTTCGTTGGGTTGGAAGTGGAGAGTGCGGAGGGCGTGCACCTTCTCGCGCTCTTTGACAGCACGGAATCGGCCCTGGAGTTGGATGCCGCCGTCGCAGCCCACCTGCCTCCCCTGGCCAATCGCCCGGACCTTTTCGGCGAGCAATGGCTCTTGGAGGAGTATGGCGAGGTGATCGGCTGCGATGGACGTCTGCTGGTTACGGCCACAGACTTGAGTATTGATGAGATCGCCAGGATGACCCAGGAGTTGTCGGGCTTCAGCCTTCCTGCGCACATCGATCGCTCTGCGAACGGCCTCCTCCCGGTATTGGGTTTTGTCCCCCCAGACTTGCCGGTCGATCTCTATGAGGTGTCGCGTCACCTGCCACGGTCAGAAGCGCGGGAGCGCTGGCCCCAGCTTCGAGGCTTGCCGCTGGTCGCCAGTTCGGACGCACACTACCTGGAGGACATCGGCCAGGGGGCAATCCTGGTGCCGCAGGAGTTCGCAGACCCAGGGGCAGGTGCGAGGGACTGGGCTCAGGCGCTCGGGCAGTACCTTCTGGAACACGAGGAGGCTTGACCCACCGCCTCGGAGGAGAGCCAGGAGGCCGGGGCTCCAAGTCGAGAGGTCGGAGCGTCCATGAGGGAGATCTCGCTGCACATCCTGGACGTGGCACGCAACAGCATCGAGGCTGGTGCGCAGACGCTCACGGTCTGTGTCACCGAGAACCGCGCTCACGACGAGATGGAGATCCTCATTGAGGACGACGGCTCGGGGATGGACGCCGAGAGGCTGTCGCAGGCGACCGATGCGTTCTTCACGACCAGGACGACCCGTCGCTGGGGACTGGGACTGCCGCTCTTCCAGGCCACCTGTGAGCGGTCCGGCGGGAAGCTGGAGGTAACCTCGGCGCCCGGGAGAGGGACACGGGTACGGGCGTCCCTGCAGCTCTCACACCTGGATCGTCCCCCGCTGGGTGACATGGGCGCGGTGATGCAGGCGCTGGCCCTGGAGCCCGCGCTCCAGCGGGTGACGTACCGGCAGCAGACCGACGGACAGGTGTTTGAGCTGGACACGGGTGACCTGATTGAGGAGCTCGGCACAGGCAGCCTCACCAACCCGGCGGTTCTCACCTGGCTGCGTGAGTATGTGAACGAAGGCGTGGAGGCGACCGGCGCCGTGCAGTGATCACCACTGGAACAGGGGGCTAAGGCTACAGGCCTACGAAGTGCGCAATCTCGAGGGGTTCGCTATCCCAAGCCGAAGGAGGTACGGAAAGGGTGAAGACGCGCGAGGAACTCCAGGCTTTACGTGAGCGTGCGAAGGCTGCGCTCGCGGTTCGGGACAACGAGGGGCAGGCACGAGTTGTCATCGCCATGGGCACCTGCGGGATCGCCGCGGGAGCCCGGGAGGTGATGACTGCCCTGCTGGACGAGTTGGCGCAACGCGGACTTACCAACGTGACGGTGTCGCAGACCGGCTGCAAGGGACTGTGTGACAAGGAGCCGGTGGTGGAGGTCCATAGCCCAGGCTGCCCGGTGGTGACCTACGGGCATGTCACGGGGCCCATCATCCGGCGGATCGTGGCCGACCAGATCGTCAACGGACAGGTCGTCAGGGAGTACGCGATCATGACGGGATCGGAGGCCGGTTAGCCATGGCGGACACCTGCCTGTGTGAACAGAGCTTCCCCAAGATCGACGCCATCGTCGAGCAGAAGGGCGCGGTACCCGACTCACTCATCGAGATTCTGCACGCGGTCCAGGAGGAGATCGGGTATCTGCCGCAGGGCGTCCAGGAGTACATCGCCGAGAAGTTGGACATCCCGGCCGGGACGGTTGAGGGCGTCGTGAGCTTCTACAGCTTCTTCACGACCGTTCCGCGCGGGCGTCACACCATCAAGGTCTGCCAGGGGACCGCCTGCTACGTTCGCGGCGGCAAGCGGGTGCTGGAGACGGTGACCAAGCACTGCGGCTGCGGCGTAGGAGAGACAAGCGAGGACATGCGGTTCAGTCTCCAGGTCGTGCGCTGTGTGGGAGCCTGCGGGCTGTCACCGGTGATGGTGGTCGGTGACGACATCTATGAACGAGTGAGGCCGACCAAGGTTGCAGAGCTGCTTGACAAGTACGAGTGACCTCCGACGGGTCCGACCGAGTGAAGGACAAGTCAGGACAGGAATCGCACGACCAGCCCAGTACCACGGGTGAGCACGAAGGGAGAGGCATCCGATCATGCCTACGTATCGATCGCATGTGCTGGTCTGCGCGGGGGCGAGTTGTGTGTCCTCGGGCTCGCAGGCGGTGGCGGACGCACTGGAGCAGGCCATCACGGACGGCGGGCTTTCCCACGAGGTGAAGGTGGTTCGCACGGGCTGCATGGGCTCGTGTGACCTTGGCCCCGTGGCGGTGGTTTACCCGGAAGGAGTCTTCTACCAGAGGCTCAAGCCGGAGGATATGGCACTCATTGTTCAGGAGCATCTACTGAAGGGGCGGCCGGTGGAGAGGCTGATGTACGTTCCGGCGGCGGGTGAGGAGCCGGTCCTCACCATGGAGAAGATCCCCTTCTTCGCGTACCAGAAGAAGATCGTTCTGCGCAACTGCGGTGAGATCGACCCGGGCAACATCGAGGAGTACATTGCCCGCGACGGCTATGAGGCGCTGGCGCAGGCCGTCACCGAGATGACCCCGCAACAGGTCATCGACACGGTCAAGGCCTCGGGCCTGCGCGGACGTGGCGGCGGCGGCTTCCCCACCGGCCTGAAGTGGGAGCTGACGGCCAAGGCCACGGGCGATCAGAAGTATGTAGTGTGCAACGCGGATGAAGGCGACCCCGGCGCCTTCATGGACCGGAGCGTCCTCGAAGGCGACCCCCACAGCGTCATCGAGGCTATGACGATCGCCGGCTACGCCATCGGCGCGAACAAGGGCTACATCTACGTACGCGCCGAGTACCCGCTGGCCATCCAGAGGCTGTCCGTGGCACTCACCCAGGCTCGCGAGTACGGGCTGCTGGGCGAGGATATCTTCGGCTCGGGACATAGTTTCGACATCGAGCTGCGGATGGGCGCCGGGGCCTTCGTGTGCGGTGAGGAGACCGCGCTGATGGCCTCGATCGAAGGCAAGCGCGGTGAGCCACGGCCACGACCGCCCTTCCCCGCGAACCAGGGGCTATGGCAGAAGCCGACGCTACTGAACAATGTGGAGACCTACGCGAACATCCCGCCGATCCTGCTGAAGGGCGCGGAGTGGTTCGCTTCGATCGGCACGGAGACCAGCAAGGGTACCAAGGTGTTCGCGCTGGCCGGTCACGTGAACAACACCGGTCTGGTAGAGGTGCCGATGGGGACACCCCTGGGCACCATCATCTACGAGATCGGCGGTGGAATCCGCAATGGCCGGAAGTTCAAGGCGGCCCAGAGCGGCGGTCCCTCCGGCGGCTGCATCCCCAGGGAGTTCCTCAATACCCCGGTGGACTATGAAAGCCTCAAAACGCTGGGCTCGATCATGGGCTCCGGCGGGCTCATCGTCATGGACGACACGACCTGCATGGTCGACCTGGCCCGGTTCTTCCTGGACTTCGTGCAGGACGAGTCCTGCGGCAAGTGCCCGCCCTGCCGAATCGGCACCAAGCGGATGCTGGAGATCCTCGAGCGCATCTGCGCCGGCGAGGGTCAGGTGGGCGACATCGAGCTCCTGGAGGACCTTGGCCAGCAGATCAAGCAGACGTCGCTGTGCGGCCTCGGACAGACGGCTCCGAACCCGGTGCTGAGCACCATCGCCTACTTCCGGGAGGAGTACGAGGAGCACATCCGGGACAAGCACTGCCGTGCGGGCACCTGCAGCGAGATCATGAAGGCGCCCTGCGAGCATGCTTGCCCGGCCGGAGTTGACGTGCCTCTGTATGTGAGCCTGATCGCCGAGGGTCGGATCGACGACGCCTACGGCGTGATCCGCGACTCGAACCCCTTCCCGTCAGTGTGCGGCCGGGTCTGCACGGCCTACTGCGAGGCCCAGTGTCGCCGCGGGCAACTCGATGCCCCGGTCTCCGTACGTCTGCTCAAGCGAGCGGCGTCCGATCACCGGACCAGCACCTGGCAACCGACGCTTGAACCGCAGCGGCATCACAAGGTAGCGGTCATCGGCTCGGGCCCGGCGGGACTGACGGCTGCCTACGACCTGGTCCGCAAGGGCTACGAGGTGACGGTGTTCGAGAAGCAGCCGGTGCCGGGCGGCATGATGGCCCTCGGGATTCCGGACTACCGGCTTCCGCAGGATGTACTGCAGCGGGAGATTCAGGACATCCTCGACCTCGGGGTGGAACTGCGGACCGGTACGGCCTTCGGGACCGACGTGACGCTGGAGAGCCTGGAGGCCGATGGCTTCGACGCGGTCTTCCTGGCCGTCGGGTGCCACCAGGGGGTTCCGCTGGACTGCCCGGGTGCTGACGCCGAGGGCGTCATGGATGCTGTGGAGTACCTGCGCAGCATCGCCCTGCGCGAGCCGCTGAAGGTCGGAAAGCGTGTGGCTGTGATCGGCGGCGGCGACACCGCAGTCGACTCTGCCCGGTCCGCTCTGCGGATGGGCGCAGAGCAAGTGCACCTGGTGTACCGCCGGACGAAGGAAGAGATGCCGGCCCATCCCGCTGAGATCGAGGAGGCAGCCCTCGAGGGAGTGATCTTCCACTTCCTCGCCGCGCCGCAAGAAGTGAGGGTGGAGAACGGTCACGTGGCAGGTCTGGTCTGCCAGCAGATGCAGTTGGGCGGCTTCGACCGTAGCGGAAGGCGTCGTCCGGAGCCCGTTGAGGGTGCCTCGGTCGCGCTCGACGTCGACACCATCATCGCCGCGATCGGCCAGCAGCTCAACGGAGACTGCGCCTGCCTGGAGACAGAGCGGGGCAAGATCAGTGCCGACCCGATCACCCTCGCAACGAGCGACCCCAGGGTGTTCGCGGGTGGCGACGCGACCGTGGGACCGATGACCGTGGTCGATGCCATTGCCGACGGCCACCGGGCTGCGCGGGCGATCCACAGCTTCCTCTCGGGCGAGCCGCTCCCGACGCCCAGGAAGCGGGCCAAGACAAAGGTCGGGGCGGACATCATGGCACAGCTCGAGGAGACGGCGGACGAGGAACGGCCACCGGCCGAGGTGCCCCGGATCCCGGATACCTACCGTCGCAGCGGCTTCGCCGAGGTCGAGCTGGGCTACTCGCTTCCGACGGCGTGCCGCGAGGCAGGACGGTGCCTGCACTGCGACTACCTGGTGATCGAGGAGGAAGCGTGACGTCCACGGTGTGGCTGGCAGGACGGTCCTTCATCGTATCGTCCACGTGGGTAGCGCCATGCGTTCCACCAGGTACCGACCGAAAAGGAGAACCCCCATGTCAGACTTCATCATAAGGATCAACGGGCAGGATGTCGCAGCCAGCCCGGGCATGACCGTCCTTGATGCTGCGAAGGCCGCGGGGATCCACATCCCGACGCTGTGCTATCACCCCGACCTTCCGGCGCAGGGAGCCTGTCGCATCTGCCTCGTGGAGATTGAGGGCGAGAGGGTCCTACAGCCCTCCTGCACCTACCCGGTGCGCGAGGGCATGAAGATCCAGACGCACTCGGCAACGGTTCGCAAGGCAAGGCGCACGGTGGTCGAGTTGCTGCTGTCGGACCATCCCTCGGACTGCACCGCCTGCGCACGGAACCGGAACTGCGAGCTCCAGGCACTCGCCGAGGAGCTTGGCATCCGGGAAGTCAGGGTCAAGGCCGAGCCTCATGGCTGGGGCATCGACGACTCCAGCCTGTCGGTAGTGCGAGACCCGGACAAGTGCGTGCTGTGTCGACGGTGCCTGCAGACCTGCTCGATGATCCAGGAGGTCAGTGGCCTGCGCATCTTCGGACGGGGCTACGACAGCATCGTCGGCGCACCCTTCGACACCCCCCTGGGCGAGGCGCTGTGCGTGAACTGCGGGCAGTGCATCAACCGCTGCCCGACGGGAGCGCTGATCGAGAAGACGCAGATTCCGGAGGTGTGGGAGGCGATCGAGGACCCGCACCTGCACACGGTGGTGCAGACGGCTCCGGCTGTGCGCGTGGCTCTCGGTGAGGCCCTGGGCCTTCCGTTAGGGCAGGTCGTGACCGGGAAGCTGACCACGGCGCTGCGGCAGCTCGGCTTCGATGCGGTCTTCGACACCGACTTCACCGCCGACCTGACGATCATGGAGGAGGGCTACGAGCTCATCCACCGGGTCACTGAGGGGGGCGTGCTTCCGCAGTTAACCTCCTGCAGCCCGGGCTGGATCAAGTTCATCGAGTACTTCTACCCGGACCTGCTCCCGAACCTGTCGAGCTGCAAGTCGCCGCAGCAGATGTTCGGGGCTGTGGCAAAGACCTACTACGCCCAGGAGGCGGGGATCGACCCGGCAAACCTGCGCGTGGTGTCGGTCATGCCCTGCACGGCCAAGAAGTTCGAGGCCGCACGTCCGGAGATGTGCGACTCGGGCTACCGGGATGTCGACTACGTGCTCACGACCCGCGAGCTGGCGCAGATGATCAAGGAGAAGGGCATCGACTTCGCCAACCTGCCGGAGAGCGAGTATGACGACCCGCTGGGCGAATCGACGGGCGCTGCCGTCATCTTCGGCGCGACCGGAGGCGTGATGGAAGCAGCACTGCGGACGGCCTACGAGGTGATCAGCGGCGAGAAGCTGGGCAACCTCGACATCAAGGCTGTGCGCGGGATGGAGGGGATCCGCGAGGCCACCATCACCATCGGCGACCTGGAGGTGAAGGCGGCCGTCGCTCACGGACTGGCCAACGCCGCGAAGCTGCTGGACAAGATTCGCGCCGGCGAAGCGGACTACCACTTCGTCGAGGTGATGGCCTGCCCCGGCGGCTGCATCGGTGGTGGCGGTCAGCCCATCCCGACCTCGCTGGAGGTGCGCAAGGCCCGAGCGGGAGCCATCTACCAGGCGGACCAGGACCTGGCGATCCGCCGGTCGCACGAGAATCCGTCGGTGCAGCGGATCTACGAGAGGTTCCTGGGCAAGCCGCTAAGCGAGAAGTCGCACCGCCTGCTGCACACCAAGTACACCCCACGGGCGAGGACGGGACGTTCGGTGCCCGTGACGAGGGGATAGCTCAGATGCCGGCCGTGTCCTGCGCAGGGGCACGGCCGGCACAACACCAGGAGCCATGCGGAGAGGAAGTCCACAGCGTTCCGGGAGGGATCGCGGACCTTCGTAGCCAATAACCAAGACTGACTTCATCCGTGAGGAGATCGATCGAGATGTCCAGCGCGGACAGCGGAAGCGGCACCTGGAGTCGCGAACGGATTGAGCAGACGGCCCACCGCATCTTTGACCCGGCGGCGACGGAGGGGATGCTGGAGAAAGGGGCCACTGCGGAGGCTCAGGAGGTACGCGACCTGCTTCACCAGGCTCGCAGCATGGGCGGGCTATCACCGGCCCAGGCGGCGGTCGTAATCCAGGTAACCGACCCGGCCCTGCGCGAGGAGATCAAGGCGACTGCTCGCCTGCTCCATGAGAAGGCCTACTCACGGCGGATCAACCTGCTGGCCCCCGTGTGCCCTACGAACCGGTGTGTCGATGACTGCCTCTACTGCCCCCTGCGAAGAGCCAACTCACGCCTGAAGCGCAGCGCCCACGGGACGAGGGACCTGCAGCGGGAGGTCGTGGCGCTTCTGGACGAGGGTCACAAGCACGTGATGCTCGTGTTCGGCAATGACCGAAGCGGCCTGCCCTATGTGCGAGACATGGTGTGGTCCACCTACGGGGCACGCTCGGGTATGCGGCAGATACAGCGCGTCGACCTGAACCTGGACCCGGTGCCGGGGGATGACCTGCGGCAGATGAAGGACGCCGCTCCGCTGGGCACCTACCACGTCTTCCAGGAGACCTATCATCCCGCGTCCTACGCCACGCTGCACCCCAGTGGGCCAAAATCTGACTACACCTGGCGTCTCACCTGCCATGACCGGGCACGAGAGAGTGGACTCGATGATGTGGGCCTGGGCGTTCTGCTCGGGGCCCACGACTTCTCCTTTGACGTGGTGGCGATGCTGCAGCACTTCTGCCACCTGGAGGAGGCGTACGGGTTCGGCCCAGTGTCTGTCACGTACCCGCGGATGATCCCCACTCCGACGGCTCCGGCTTCGCTTGAGCCCGAACGGCAGGTGAGCGACGAGGACTTCCAGCACGTGGTGGCGGTGACTCGTCTGGCTCTCCCCTACACGCAGATTGCCCTGTGCACGCCGGCCACGCGAGAGGTGCGTCTGGAGCTGTACCGCCTCGGCATCTCGACGGTGAGTGTGGGCTCGCAGAGCTACCCGGGCGTGTACACCGGGGATGGTGAGCCGGAATCTGCCGGGACTTTGCGAGTGAGTCGCCCGCGGCCTCTGGAGGAACTGGTCTACCGCATGTGCGACGCCGGGATGGTACCGAGCTTCTGCGTGGCCTGCTACGTCAAGCGGCGGAGGCAGAGCGTGAGGACAGAGGGCAGCCCGGTAGAGCGCCTTCAGGAGCGCTGTCAGCCCAATGCCCTCCTGTGCCTCAAAGAGTACCTGATGGACTACGCTTCACCAGCGACTCAGACCGTCGGCGAGCGGGTGATCCAGCAAGAGCTCGCCAGGCTGCCGGAGAAGGCCCGCTCCATGACGCTCGACCTGATGGAGGAGGCCGAGGCAGGGCTACGTGGTCAGACGCTGTAGGAGGTTACGGCGCCAGGGAGTGCAGGGGTGCTCCAGGAGGGACATGAGGCCAGGCTGAGGTGGGCTTTTGGCTGAACAGAGCGCACCGGCAACCGGTGTCGTCACCACGATCGCCGCCAAGTGTCGGCGCTGCTACAACTGCGTGCGCAGTTGCCCGGCCAAGGCAATCCGTGTGCAGGGCGGTCAGGCACAGGTCATGCCGGAGCGATGCATCGGCTGCGGGAACTGCATCCGCGTCTGCGCCCAGGGCGCGAAGCAGGTGCAGTCGGCGCTCCAGACTGTGCTGGGCATGCTGGCGCAGGGCTCGCCGACGGTTGCCATCCTCGCACCTTCCTATCCTGCGGCCTACGAGGGAGTCAGTGCCGGGCAGGTGGTCGGCGCAGCTCGTGCGGTCGGCTTCTCGCGGGTGATGGAGGTCGGCTTCGGTGCAGAGATGGTGGCGAGGGCCTATGCGGACCTGCTACGTCGGCCGCCGAATCATGCGGTGATCGCTACCCCTTGCCCCGCCCTGGTTACCTACATCCAGAAGCACATGCCCGAGCTGTCGCCGAACCTGGCTCCCCTTGTCTCGCCCATGATCGCCCTGGGCCGCGCCATCAAGCAGGAGTACCTGCCGGGGGCGCAGGTGGTGTTCGTCGGCCCCTGCATCGCGAAGAAGGCAGAGCTGGCAGAGCCGACCGTCGCGGGCGCTGTGGATGCGGCACTTACCTTCCTGGAACTCGAGGAGCTGCTGACCCTGCGCGGGGTGGACCTGGCGCAGGCAGTGCCCTCGATGGCCGACGAACCTCTGCCCCACTTCGGAGCGCTGTTCCCGGTGTCAGGCGGGCTCCTGCGTACGGCGGCGGTTCAGGCGGACCTGATGGACGATGCGATCGCCGTGGTCGAGGGGCCGGACCGGTGTCTTGCAGCGCTGCGGGAACTACGGGAGGGGCAGTTCCCGGCACGCTTCGTGGATGCCCTGCTGTGTGAGGGGTGCGTGGCCGGTCCTGCCTATGGCGGCAACACCTCGCCGCTGGCGCGGAAGGCCTTGGTCACGGCTCACGTACGGGAGCTCCAGGCAAAGGCACGGGCAGTGCCTCGGGCCCTCAAGAGCGTGTCGCGGATTGACCTGACACGCACCTTCGAGATGCCGTCAGCGCCGAGCCATGTGCCCAACGAGACGGAGATCCGGGACATCCTGGCCAGCACCAACAAACATGGCCCCGCCGACGAGCTCAACTGCGGCGCCTGTGGGTATGCGACTTGTCGGGATAAGGCCATTGCCGTGCATGAGGGCCTCGCCGAGACCGAGATGTGCCTCCCGTACCTGATCGACCAGTTGCAGGTGAACCTGGAGCGCCTCAGCCGCAGCAAGGAGGAGATCGAGCGCGCCCGGGAAGCCGCCATTCGAGCGGAGCAGTTGGCGTCGATGGGGCGACTGGCATCGGACATCGCCCACGAGCTGAGTAACCCGCTGGGCAAGATCGCTGCCTTCGCGCAGCTCCTGCGCGACAACATGGCGACGGAGGACCCTCGCCGGGAGGACCTGACGACCATCGTTGCCGAGGCCCTGCACTCTCGCGAGGTGCTGGCGAGTCTTGAAGGCTTTGCGCGGCAGCGTGAGCCGCACTTCCAGCAGGTGAACCTGCGCCAGTTGGTGGAGCGAGCCGTCGAGGAGGCCGGTCCGGCCCTGGCGCTGCACGAGGCGGAGCTATCGATCCAGGTTGACCCGGACCTTCCCGAGATTGCCGCCGACGCGGACCTGATGGCACAGGTGCTCGTGCACCTGGTCACCAACAGCCTCGAAGCTCTCGATGGAGTCGGGAAGGTGGAGATCCTCGCACGAGCTTCCGCCGACCGGCAGAGGATTGAGCTGGTGGTGCACGACGATGGCCCGGGGATTGACCCGCACCTGCTGCCAAGGCTGTGTGAGCCTTTCGTCACCACGAAGTCGGACCGGCCTGGTGCAGGGCTGGGACTGGCGGTTGCTCATGGAGTCGTGCAGGCGCACGGTGGGACGCTGGGGATTGCCAGCAAGTTAGGCGTCGGCACCTCTGTGACGCTGCGACTGCCCTCGGATGCGCTACCCACGGCGCCGGTGGAGGCAGTGAAGGTGCTGGTGGTCGATGACGACCCGGACTTCCTCGAGCAGCACCGGATCATGCTCACGGGGATGGGCTTCGAGGTTGTGACGGCGGAGCGAAGTGACGAGGCGATTGAGGTCAGCAACCGGGAGATACCCGATGCTTTCGTGCTGGACCTGATGATGGAGCGGACCGACTCGGGCGCACGGCTTGCGAGAGCCCTGCGTCGTGACCCGCGGTTCCGACGAGCGCCGATTGTGATGCTGACCTCGGTTGTGCGGGATGTGGGTTTCGACTTCTACCGGAACCCGCGCGAGGTGCTGGAGTGGATGAAGGCGGACGCCTGGTTCGACAAGCCTGCGCCGGTGGCCGAGCTTGCGGCAACGATCCAGCGGCTCCTCACCGGCGAGCGGCCTCAGGGGACGACCTCGCAGAAACCGGCGGACAGCAGCGCTGCCCCAGGGGATCGGGCAAGCTGAGCACGCTGGAGGACCTTGCGACCTGGAGGGGATGGCGGACGAACCTTGTGGAGCTGGACGCGGACATCCTGATTGTCGACGACGAGCCCGCGATTCGCAACGGGTGTCGTCGCGTCCTTGCCGCCTGCAAGGCGCGCCTCGAGATCGCAGGCACCGGTGCCGAAGCGATGGAGAAGCTCGGGGCCAAGGACTTTGACGTGGCGATCATCGACCTGATCATGCCCAGCTTCGGCGGCATGGAAGTGCTGGACAGGCTGGCCGAGGCGGACAACCCGGTCGTCCCAATCGTGATCACTGCGCACGCCAGCATCGAGACGGCAGTGGAGGCGATCAAGCGTGGTGCCTTCGACTACCTGCCCAAGCCCTTCGTGCCGCTGGAGCTCATCACGAGGGTCGAGCGAGCGCTGCGGTGGCGGCGACTGCGTCAGGAGGCAGACCGCAGGCTGACCGAGCTGGACACTGAGAAGACGCGGCTCCGGGCAATCGTGGGAAGCCTCGCCGACGGCGTTCTCATCAGCAACTTGCAGGGCGAGGTGGTCCTGTGTAACCGTGCGGCCTGTCAGGCGCTGGGCATCGATGAGTGTCACGGTGAGCCGCGACCCGTGGACAGTGTGGTGCAAGACGAGGTGCTCCGAGGGCTCCTCCGGGAGGCTACGGGGACCGCTAGCGGTGAGGAGGAAGGCGCCGACGGGCCTGCCCTGACGACGCAGCTCACCCAGGGCGATCAGGTCTATATGGCGCGAGTGGTGCCGATTCCGGGAGCCCAGGGACTGCCGCTCGGTGCGGCAACGGTGCTGCGGGATGTTACGCAGATCATGCAACTGGAGCGGGCGAAGTCGCAGTTCATGTCGATGGTGGCTCATGAGCTCAAGACCCCGCTCGCGGCAGTCCAGGGATACCTGCAGGCCATCCTGGTAGCCCAGACCACGAGCCCGGAGAAGGTTCGCGACATCATCACGCGATCGGGAGAGCGCGTGGAGGGCATGACGCAGTTGGTGCGCGATCTGCTGGACCTGTCGCGGGCTGACATGCTTCCCACACGGCACGTGGAGGAGCTGCAGTTGGGTGAAGTCGTGGCCGAGATCCTCGAGCACCAGCAACACTTCGCCGAGGCAACCGGGGTTACGCTTCGGGTCGCTATCCCGAAGGAGCTTCCGGCGCTGCACATGGACCGCGAAGAGCTGGGGCGGATCCTGACGAACCTCGTGAGCAACGCGATCAAGTACAACCTGCCCGGCGGCGAGGTGGTGGTTTCGGCGAAGGCGGAGGCAGCCGGGCTGCACGTGTCGGTGCAGGATACCGGTCTGGGAATTCCACCGGAGGCCTTGCCAAAGTTGGGGCAGGAGTTCTTCCGGGTGAACCTCCCGGATCGTCGCGGGACAGTCGGAACCGGGCTCGGGCTATCGCTGGTGAAGCGGACGGTGCAGTCCTGTGGTGGGGAGCTTGAGGTGCAATCGGAGCTCGGCGCCGGCAGCACCTTCACCGTGCACCTGCCTCGTGCGGTGAACTCCGGGCCTGTTGACGCCGCTGACTCGTGAGTGTTTCGGGCAGCTTGACGTGCCTGCAGAGGCGGGGATAGAATCGACCTCTACTCAGTCCGTTCCCTGAGGCGCGGCCCGGAGGCCGCAATCAGGGTTTTCAGGCCCAAGGGGCCACAAGGGTGGCCCAGTTTCCGGTCAGTTCTCCGTGTCGAGGTGTCGCGATGAAGAATCAGATCGTCTCCAAAGAAGAGATCGCCCCGAATACCTTCCGCTACCAGATCAAGCACCCCAAGATCGCGAAGAAGCGGAAGGCCGGGCAGTTCGTCATTCTGCGTGTGCATGAGGGCGGAGAGCGAGTTCCGCTGACCATCGTGGACTCCGACCCGGAAGCGGGCACGGTGACGCTGATCTTCCAGGCGGTCGGGCACTCCACGCGCGAATTGGCCCAATTGGAAGTTGGCGACCACCTGATGGACCTTGCCGGGCCGCTGGGCAAGCCGACGCACATCGAGAAGTTCGGGACCGTCTGCGTGCTGGGTGGCGGCTACGGGACTGCACCGGTTCTGCCCATCGCCGCGGCACTCAAGGCAGCCGGCAACGACATGATCGGGATTATCGGCGCCCGGAACAAGGACCTGCTCATCCTCGAGAAGGAACTTGGCGCCATCTGCCCGCGCCTCGAAGTGGCCACCGATGACGGCAGCTATGGCCGTCATGGCTTTGTGACCGACGTGCTGAAGAGCATCATCGACGAGGAGAAGGTGAAGGTCGACTTCGTCCTGGCCGTCGGCCCGACGCCGATGATGCGAGCGGTCGCGAACCTGACCCGTGAGTACGGGATCAAGACGATGGTCAGCCTGAACCCGATCATGGTCGACGGCACGGGCATGTGCGGTGGCTGCCGGGTCGAGGTCGGTGGCGAGACCAAGTTCGCCTGCGTTGATGGCCCGGAGTTCGACGCGCACCAGGTCAACTTCGACCTGCTCATGAAGCGGCAGGCCACCTACAAGCCCCAGGAGAAGGCCGCTGCCGACCATGCGTGCAAGATCGGCCTCGACAAGGCCTAAGCCAGGCCTCCGGCCGGTTAAGGGCCCGCCGCCCCTCGCCTAGCGACACGGGCTTACCGCGAGGTGGCCCGACGCGTATCTCACAAGTGTTCCCTGGGAGTCAAGATAAGGACATGGCAACTGCATCCCCGAAACCAAGCAAGGCACCGCGTCAGCCGATGCCCGAACAGACGCCGGAAGACCGCGTAACGAACTTCAACGAGGTTCCCCTGGGGTACAGCCCCGAGACGGCGGTAACCGAGGCGAGCCGGTGCCTGAACTGCAAGAAACCCCACTGCGTGGAAGGCTGCCCGGTGAACGTCGATATCCCTGGGTTCATCGCCCTGGTGCGCGACGGCAAGTTCGCTGAGGCTGCCCGCAAGATCAAGGAGACGAACGTGCTCCCGGCCGTCTGTGGCCGCGTCTGCCCGCAGGAGGACCAGTGCGAGTCCCTGTGCGTGCTGGGCAAGAAGGGTGACTCCGTCGCAGTCGGCAGGCTCGAGCGTTTCGTCGCCGACTGGGAGCGCGAGCGCGGACTCGCACAGAAGCCCGAGGTCGCCAAGCCGACCGGCAAGCGTGTCGCCATCGTCGGCTCCGGCCCGGCCGGTCTCACCTGCGCAGCGGAACTGGCGAAGATGGGCCACGAGGTCACGATCTTCGAGGCGCTGCATGAGATGGGTGGCGTGCTGGTCTACGGCATCCCTGAGTTCCGGCTGCCCAAGCGGATACTGAAGGTCGAGGTCGAGGCGCTCAAGGGCCTGGGCGTCCGCCTTGAGACCAGTTCGGTCATCGGCAAGCTGGACACCGTTGAGGAGCTTATGGAGGAAGAGGGCTTCGACGCGGTGTTTGTGGGTACCGGTGCCGGGCTGCCGATGTTCATGAACATCCCGGGCGAGAACCTGCTCGGTGTGTACTCAGCCAACGAGTTCCTGACCCGGTCGAATCTGATGCGGGCCTATGACTTCAACAACGGCGAGGGCAAGTCCGATACGCCCATAGCCCAGGGCAAGCGCGTGATGGTAACCGGTGGCGGGAACGTCGCGATGGATGCAGCCCGAACCGCCCTCCGACTTGGGGCAGACCATGTGATCCTGTGCTACCGTCGCTCGCGGGAGGAGATGCCGGCCCGCAAAGAGGAGATCCACCACGCCGAGGAGGAGGGCATCGACTTCCACTATCTGACGCTGCCGGTTGAGTTCCTCGGCGATGAGAAGGGACACCTGCGGGCGGCAGTGATCCAGAAGATGGAACTCGGCGAACCGGACGCCAGCGGTCGGCGGCGTCCAGTGCCCATCGAGGGCTCTGAGTACGAAGAGCCGCTTGACGTGGCTGTCATCGCCATCGGTGCCGGGGCGAATCCGCTCATCAGCAGCACCACGCCGGGCCTCGAGACCAATCGTCGCGGCTACATCGTGACCGATGAGCAGACCGGCGCGACGAGTATCCCCGGCGTCTATGCCGGCGGCGACATCGTCACCGGCTCGGCAACCGTTATCCTGGCCATGGGCGCAGGACGGACGGCGGCAAAGGCCATCCATGAGTACCTGACCAGAGACAGCGCCTAGCCGTAGGTTGGCTCGCCCGGTTGGTGCGGTGATCATGGGGCGTCGCCAGGCTTCGCACACTCCGGGGGCGGTCTGCAGGGACCGCCCCCACTTAGCACCAAGAGTCCTGTGCGCCGCCTCCACAAAGGAAGGTGGGCGTTCCATGGACGAGAACTCGGACCTGCAGGCGCTCCTCGATCAGGCCGTCGAAGCCGGTGCCACCGATGCAGCAGTGATCGACCCGGGCTCGGTGGTGACGGCGATCTGGCCACGGCTCAAGTGTCAGTACGGTTGCGGCGGGTATGGCAGTAACTTGTGCTGTCCGCCCTACTCCCCCACTCACACCCAGACACGCGAACTGTTGGACGGCTACCGGCGTGCGATCCTGATCCACTGCAAGTCGGGAGGTGGAGACCTGCGTCCGATTGCGGCCGACCTGGAGCGATCGGCCTTTCTGGCCGGCTTCTACAAGGCCTTCGCCTTCGGCTGCGGCCCCTGCCACCTATGCGACAAGTGCAACATGGAGCACTGCACGAATCCTCGTCAGTCACGACCTGCGCCGGAGGCTTCGGGCATTGATGTCTACGCCACCGCAAGGAGCAACGGCTTCCCCATCGAAGTAGTAACGGACCGATCCTGCGAGCAGAACTACTACACCGTCGTGCTGATCGACTGACGCGCTGGTCGTGGTTGCGCCGACGGACACACCTGAGCTCACGGTCGCTATCCGGTACTCCGACGGGGTGAAGGAAGATGAGCAACGGGACGGAGAAGGCGGTCGGACTTCTGACGATTCCCAATGGTCTGACGGTCGCGCGGCTGGTGCTGCTTCCCGCGGTCATCTGGGGCATCAGTCGCGAGCACGGCTGGGTTGCCTTCGTTGCAATGGCCCTGATCATCGCAACGGACCTGGTGGATGGAAGACTCGCGAGGCGTCTGGGGCAAGCCAGTGAGTTCGGCAAGTCACTGGACAGCACCATCGACTTCACCGTCATCTACTCCCTGTTCATCGCTCTCTGGGCAGCCCGGCATATGCCCACTTACCAGTTTGCCTTCATCTACCTGGCGATGCTGACGATCCTGCTCGCGCAGCTCACCGGCATGGGTGAGGGCGTGGTCAAGACGATCTTCGGGAAGCCAACCGGGGCCCTCCAGTTCCTGTACCTGCTGTTCCTGATCCTATGCGAAGTGCTGCCGAAGACCCCTGGTCTGCACTCGGCGCAACTCGTCTTCTTCGGCGCTGTGGCGCTGATGATCGTGCTCAACACGATCGAGTGCGTGAGCCTGGTCAAGAGGGCGACGGAGACGGCGGTCGGGGAACCTGCCACAGACCCCGGGGCGTTGGAGACTACCGGCGAGGGTGGCGGTGATAGACCGAAAGCACAGGCCCTGGGAGAGATCGACGACACCGAATGATCGTTGAGCGCCTTGAGCTTACACTGGCCCACCTTCCTGAGGACTTTGAGGGCCTGAGAGTGGCAGTGCTGTCGGACTTGCATGCCGGAGCACTCCGCCAGGGCAGCCGACATGTGCTGCAGGCTGTGGAGCTGACGCAGAGCCTGGACCCAGAGCTCATCCTGCTGCTGGGCGACACCTTCGACCGGCCTGCGCACGCCGCCCAGTACCTCGAGTTACTGCGGGGCCTATCGGCACCCCTGGGTGTGTGGACCTGCCTGGGCAACCACGAGCATGGCATCGTGTGGTACACCCGGCTTCTGAGGAGGCCGTGGCCCGGTTCGAGCGTTGCGGAGTGGAGGGAACGCTTCGGGCAACTGGGCATCGGCGTCCTGGTCAATGAGGCCGTGTGTATCGAGGCCAAGGGTGCTCGTCTGTGGCTGGCCGGAGTTGATGATGCCTACAGCGGGCACGATGACCTGGCTGCGACGCTGCAGGGCATAGGGCCGAACGAGTGCGTTGTGGGCATGACCCATTCCCCTGACGTGGTCGATGATCCCCTGTCTGCAAGACTCGACCTGCTGCTTGCCGGCCACACCCACGGAGGGCAGATCCACTGGCCTTTCCTGGGACCCCTGTGGGCGCCCTGTCGTCGGCCAAGGGAGCGTTGCAGCGGCCTCAAACAGGCTAACGGGACACGGTTGTATGTCACTCGCGGGACGGGCGACAGCTTCCCGCTCAGGATGGCCTGCCCCCGTGAGCTAACGCTGCTGCTCCTGAAGGGCGGGGCGGCTCAGGACACCGACTGCGGAGGGAAGGACGTGCCGTGCGGCGAAGGGCAGACCTGAGAAAAGCGGTCTGCGCCGAGGAGAAGTGGCCTTGCAGCGAGGACCGCGAGGGCCAACTAACCTCACCAGGAGGGTTGCCGGATGTCGATACGCTGGGGAGTCATCGGAGCCGGAGGGATCGCTGATCGCCGGACGATTCCGGAGGGGATCATGCCCGCGGGATGCGCGGAGTTGGTGGCTGTTCAGGACGTTGCTGCCGACCGCGTGAAGGCGGTTGCAGAGAAGTACGGTGTGGCCGACTACTACACCCGGGAGGAAGACCTCCTCTCTCGCTCCGACCTGGAGGCCGTGTACATCGCCACACCGACGAACGCCCATGCCCGACAGGTGAAGGCTGCGGCGGCCGCCGGCAAGCACGTTCTGTGTGAGAAGCCGCTGGGGATGACCGAAGAGGAGATCGCGGAGGAGATTCAGGTCTGCCAGGACGCGGGTGTGAAGCTCGGAGTGAACTTCATGATGCGCTTCCACGCCTGCCACGCGCAATTGCGGGAGATGGTGCAGAAGGGCGACCTCGGCAAGCTGGTCTTCGGCCGCGCCGAGCTGACCTGCTGGTACCCGCCGATTCCCGGCGCCTTCCGTCAGGATCCGGTCCTCGGCGGCGGCGGCTCGCTCATCGACATGGGCAACCACTGCATCGACCTGCTCGAGTTCATCTTTGGCCGCGTGTGCGAGGTCAGTTGCTTCACGGGGAATCTGGTGCAGGACTACAAGAGCGAAGACACGGCGCTGGCCATGCTGCGCTTCGAGTCCGGCGCCGTCGGCGTTGTGGATGCGCTGTTCAACGTGCCCGATGCGGCCGCCCGGAATGCGCTGGAAGTCTACGGCAGCAAGGGCAGCGTGACGGCTGTCGGGACCATCGGGCAGGACTCCTCGGGCAGCCTCACGGCGGTCCTGGAGCGCGGTGACAAGGGCTATGATGCGGCCCAGGTGCGCACCGAGGGACCCGCGCAGGAGACGCTCACCCCGGCGGTCGTGAACATGTATCAGGCGCATATCGAGGCCTTCTGTCGGGCGATCGAGGAAGACACTGAGGCGCCCATCGGCGGTGAAGAGGGGCTGTGGAGCCACCGGGTGATCGCTGCCTGCTACGAGGCCGCTCGAACAGGGAAGACGGTGTGTCTCGCGTAGATGAGGTGTTGCGATGGTTGTTGAGTTAGCCTGGTTCCTGGGCAGCGCGTTGGCGGTGATTGGCGCCGGGGTCGTGCTGTCGAGAACCGCAGACTGTATCTCGGAGCGTACGGGGTTTGGCGGGCTGGCTGTCGGCTCGATCCTGCTGGCGGGAGTGACGACGCTACCGGAGATTGTGACGGATGTGTCGGCAGTCCGGATGGGGGCCCTCGACCTCGGGGTCGGGGACATCCTCGGGAGCTGCCTGTTCAACCTGTTCATCCTTGCCCTGATAGACCTCGTGCACGACCGCCGCCACCAGGTGGGAGTGCTGCGACGTGTCGTCGCCGGTCATGAGAAGGCGGCCGCTCTGAGCATCGTACTGCTGGCGACGGCGGCGGTCTTCATCCTGCTGCGCATCCCCACGGCGGTGTTCGGGGTCGGGATCGGCACGTTGCTTCTCGGCGCGATCTACCTGTTCGGGATGCGGGCCGTCCTTCGGGGAGAGGCCGGGCGGATCGAGGAGGTAGAGCCGCCTGCCGAGACCGGGATGAGCCTGCGGGCGGCAATACTGGGGTTCGTACTGGCGGCCTCGGTGGTCGTGCTGGCCGGTCCGCGGCTGGCTCACTCCGCAGAGGCGATCGCTGCGGCAAGTGGGTTCGGGGCGACCTTCTTCGGCACCACCTTCCTGGCGATAGTCACGTCACTTCCCGAGTTGGTCGCCTCGCTGACGGCACTGCGGATTGGCGCACGGGACCTGGCTGTCGGCAATCTCTTCGGCAGCAACGCCTTCAACGTGGCGGTGCTGCTGATCTTCGATGCCGCCTACAGGGAAGGGGCACTTCTCGCCGCAGTGCGACCAAGCCATGTGCTTACGGCGGCCTTTGCGGTGGCACTGACGGCCATGGCGCTGCGAAGCCTGCGCGCCGGACATGATCGCCGGCTGTGGTGGGCCGGCCCTGATGCCCTGGCGATGATGGCCGTCTTCACAGCCGGCCTGGGAGTTCTGTACGTTCTGCGGTGAGATCGCGCCTGGGGGCCGAGGATTGTCGGGTGCGTTGACTCACCCCCAAGGTGGCGGTAGAATTAGCCAAATCGGCTGGAGGCCGCAGCAATTGCCCGCAACCGGCATTATCTTCGACATCAAGAAGTTCGCGGTCCATGATGGCCCCGGCATCCGCACCACGGTTTTCCTGAAGGGTTGCCCGCTGCGCTGTGTCTGGTGTCACAATCCGGAGTCACAGGAGCCCCAACCCGTCCTGGCCCAGTTCCCGCGCAACTGCATCGGCTGCCACAAGTGCATCAACAACTGCCCACAGGGCGCGCTGAGTGTGGGAGCGACGCAGATCATCATCGACCGCGAGCTTTGTGTGGCCTGCGGTCGGTGCGCGCGTGAGTGCTACGCGGAAGCCCTGGTGCTCCACGGCCGCACCGTGTCGGTGGAAGAGGTACTGGCGGACGTAGAGCGAGACCGACCCTTCTATGATAACTCCGGTGGCGGGATGACGCTGTCTGGCGGAGAGCCCCTGGTGCAGGTGGACTTCGCCGAGGCTCTGCTCCGAGGGGCCAAAGAACGCGGGCTTCACACGGCGCTGGATACCTGCGGGCATGTGCCCGGGGAGTACTACGAGCGGGTTTTGCCCCACGTCGACCTGGTGCTCTACGATGTGAAAACGGTCGACGAGGAGATGCACCGTCGGGCGACCGGGCAGGGGAAGGAGCTCATCCTCGACAACCTGCGACGAGTGACCAGTGACGGTGCCGAAGTGATGGTGCGGGTCCCGGTGGTTCCGGGGGTCAATGCGGATCCGCAAAGCATGGAAGCGATCGGGAGGTTCCTCGCCACTCTGGAGGGGCCGCCACCGGTGGAGTTGCTGCGCTACCACCGGCTGGGTGAGGGGAAGTACGCTTCTCTTGGCCGTCCCTGTCCCTTGGAGGTCGAGACGCCGCCCAGCGATGCGCAGATGCAGGAATTGTGCGACGCGGTCGCGAAACACGGCGTGGCGTGTCGGTTTGACGGCTGACAGCAAGGGGCACCAAGCAACTTGACAAGCGGTGACCGCCTTCGGGGTGGTCGCCGTTGTTTGTGTGGGCACCTGACGGCACGTCGCCGCGACGCTGCGGCGGCCAGTACACGACTATTGGGCTTTCGATGGAACCCGGTGCACTCAGGAGGCAAAAGACGATGAGACGTCTAGCCCTTGTTGCGCTCGTACTCTTGGTGTGTCTGCCGGCCGCACACGCCGTGGATGTGCGTGTGGTTGCGATGCAGTCTCCCCCGCTGACGCTCACCAACATCAGTGCGGGATGGCCAGCGCCTGCCTGGGCCACCGAGGCACATCGTGCGCTGAAGGCGGATCCCGACATCCTGCCGCTGTACCTGCAAGTGCAGAACACGAGCACCAAGCCGATCTACTCCTACCGGATCGCCGTCGCTACCTATGATCCCTTCGGGGACTACCTGGACACCTGTCGTGCGACGACGATCATGAACCTGGCGCCTCAGGGCACCGACTACGGCCGCTGGTCCCTGCGGGTCCGCACGCCGGTGCTGACGTGGTTCATGGTGGCCTATCTGGACTGCGTACGGTTCGCTGACGGCAGCATCTGGCGGATCGATCCGGATGGTGTCGCGGCGCTGATTCCCAGCACGGCCCCGGTGCGGTTCCAGGCCTGGCATATCATGGCCGATCCGAGGGAGATCATCTCGCAATACGCAAAAGACCCAGCCTAGGTCAGGCAGCGGATCTGATCAGGCGAGGACCCATGTCGGCAGCAACTCCCGGGGGCTGTAAGGCTCTTGCGACCACCGGCGAAGTGCGCTGCCGACTTATTGAGGCTAACTGAATGCCCAAACGCACAGACATTAAGAAGATCCTGCTCATCGGCTCCGGCCCAATCGTCATCGGCCAGGCCTGCGAGTTCGACTACTCCGGCACCCAGGCCTGCAAGGCCCTTCGCGAGGAGGGCTATGAGGTCATCCTGATCAACTCGAACCCGGCGACGATCATGACGGATCCGGAGACGGCCGATCGCACCTACATCGAGCCGATCAACGCGGAGACCATCGCCGAGATCATTGCCGAGGAGCGTCCGGATGCGCTGCTGCCGACCCTGGGCGGTCAGACCGGCCTCAACGCGGCGCTTCAGCTCTCCGAGAGTGGGATTCTGGCGCGCTACAACGTCGAGCTGATCGGGGCGAAGCGCAAGGCCATCAAGAAGGCCGAGGACCGCGAGCTGTTCAAGGACGCCATGCTCGCAGCGGGGCTGGACATGCCGCTGAGCGACTTCGCAACCAGTGAGCGAGATGCCCGGCGTATCGCTCAGGAGATCGGCTTCCCGCTCATCATCCGTCCGTCGAGCACGCTGGGTGGCACGGGTGGCGGCATCGCCAACAACATGGAAGAGCTGCAGGAGGCCGTCGCCAAGGGCATCGACGCCAGCCCCATGAACGAGGTGCTGGTCGAGCAGTCGGTCATCGGATGGAAGGAATACGAGTTGGAGGTCATGCGCGATACCAAGGACAACGTGGTCATCGTGTGCTCCATCGAGAACTTCGACCCGATGGGGATCCACACTGGTGACTCGGTGACCGTGGCTCCGGCGCAGACGCTGACCGACCAGGAGTACCAGCGGATGCGTGACCTGGCGATCCGGGTCATCCGTGAGATCGGCGTGGACACGGGCGGCAGCAACATCCAGTTCGCGGTCAACCCGGACAACGGGCGCATGGTCATCATCGAGATGAACCCGCGCGTCAGCCGCTCCTCAGCGCTGGCCTCGAAGGCAACCGGGTTCCCCATTGCGAAGATCGCTGCGAAGCTGGCCGTCGGCTACACGCTCGACGAGATCTCCAACGACATCACTCGCGAGACCCCGGCCTGCTTCGAGCCGACGATTGACTACGTCGTCACCAAGATTCCTCGCTGGGCCTTCGAGAAGTTCCCCGGTGCCGACCCGACGCTGATGACGCAGATGAAGTCGGTTGGCGAGGTCATGGCCATCGGCAGGACCTTCAAGGAGTCCCTGCAAAAGGCGATCCGTGGCCTTGAGATCGGACGCTTCGGCCTCGGCGCCGATGGGAAGGGCAGCCACTACGACGGGATGCCGACGGAGGAGCTTGTCGCCAAGCTTCGCATCCCCCATCCCGACCGGCTGTTCCAGCTTCGCAGCGCCATGCGCCAGGGCATGCAGGCCGACCAGCTCCACGAGATCACCGGCATCGACATGTGGTTCCTCAACCACCTGGAGGAGCTCGTGGGGATGCAGGACGAGGTCGTGAAGATGCGAGCGGCTGTCCCTGCGGCTGCCGGTGGAGCGAAGTCGGAGGGTGTTGTGCCGCTGGAGCGCGGGCTCCTGCGGCGGCTCAAGCGCGCGGGGTTCTCGGACAAGCAGATCGCGGTTCTGACGCGCAACACCGAGGATGGGGTGCGCGAGGTTCGCAAGGCCCTGGGCATCGAGCCGGTTGTGAAGCTCGTCGACACCTGCGCTGCGGAGTTCGAGGCCTACACTCCGTACTACTACCTCACCTATGAGCAAGAGGACGAGCTCCGGCCCCCGAGCGACAACAACATCATGATCCTGGGCGGCGGCCCGAACCGCATTGGCCAGGGGATCGAGTTCGACTACTGCTGCGTCCATGCTGCTTTCGCGCTCGGCGAAGACGGCTTTGAGACGATCATGGTCAACTGCAACCCGGAAACGGTCAGCACGGACTACGACACCTCCGACCGGTTGTACTTCGAGCCTCTCACGCTGGAGGACGTGCTGAACATCTGCGACAAGGAGAAGCCGAAGGGGGTCATCGTGCAGTTCGGTGGCCAGACCCCGCTGAACCTCGCGCAACGGCTGCAGGATCACGGCGTGAACATCATCGGCACGAACCCGCACAACATCGCGCAGGCGGAGGACCGGGAGCAGTTCAAGGAGACCCTGGACAGCCTCGGGCTGCATCAGCCGGCGAATGACACCGCCTACTCGCCGGAGGAGGCACTCGAGAAGGCTGAGCACATCGGCTACCCCGTGGTGGTGCGTCCGTCCTTCGTGCTGGGCGGCCGCGCAATGGAGATCGTCTACAACCGTCGGATGCTCGAGCGCTACATGGCGCTGGCGGTTGAGGCCTCGCCGGATCACCCGGTTCTGGTCGACAAGTTCCTCGAAGACGCCATCGAGATCGACGTCGACGCCATCTCGGACGGCGAGCGCTGCGTGATCGGCGGCATCATGGAGCACATCGAGGAAGCCGGCATCCACTCGGGCGACTCGGCGTGCGTGCTCCCGGCCTTCAGTCTGGCCGAGGAGGAGCTCCAGGAGATCGCCGAGCAGACGAGGGCGCTGGCAAAGGCTCTCGGTGTCGTGGGCCTGCTGAATGTCCAGTACGCCATCAAGAATGAGCGGCTTCACGTGCTGGAGGTCAACCCGCGGGCGTCACGCACCGTGCCCTTCGTGAGCAAGGCGATCGGCGTTCCGCTGGCGAAGCTGGCAGCACGCGTCATGGCCGGGAAGAGCCTGGAGCAACTCGGCTTCACCAGCGAGATCATCCCGCCGCATACGGCTGTGAAGTGCCCGGTCTTCCCCTTCGCGAAGTTCTCGGGCATCGACACACTTCTCGGGCCGGAGATGAAGTCGACGGGAGAAGTGATGGGCATCGACATGGACTTCGGCGCGGCCTTCGCGAAGGCCTACATCGCCGCCGGACATGACCTGCCCACCCGCGGCACCATCTTCATCAGCGTGCGCAACCGCGACAAGCGCGACGTGATCTTCCTTGGGAAGCGGCTCCACGAACTGGGGTTCAAGATCGTCGCCACAGAGGGCACCGCGAGCGTTCTGCGACGCGTCGGTGTGGATGCGGAAGCCGTGTACCGTGTGTCCGACCCGCGCGGCCGGAACGTCATCGACCTCATCCACGACGGCCGCATTCAGCTCATCATCAATACGCCGACGGCCGGTGAGGAGCCGCGAGAAGATCAGAAGGCCATCCGGGCACAGGCGGTGTTGTACAATATCCCGGTCATCACCACGATCTCGGGAGCAATGGTCGCCGTGATGGGCCTCGAGTCCATCGTCCGCGGACGGCTGTCCGTGAAGCCCTTGCAGGAATACCATCGGCTGATGCATGCCGAGGTCTAGTGGAGAGTGACAGGATAGGCACGCTCTGCGCCGAAGACTAGACTGGGGGTCGGGTCGAACCACACAATCTGGCTGACTCGGAAGGATGTGGTGCGCGGTGTCGACGTTGGTTGGCGGCATGTTCCACGGCGCGTCGTTCCTGGTGTGGATCATCATCTATGTGTACTGGGCCCTTGCCCTTGCGGCCATCGCCAAGAAGACCGGTACGCCTGACGAGTGGATGGCCTGGGTCCCGATCGTGAACATGTGGCTTCTCGTCCAGATCGCGCAGAAAGAGGCCTGGTGGTTCGTCCTGTTCTTCATCCCGATCGTGAATCTGGTGGCCTCAGTCATCATCATGATGGCCGTTGCGGAGCGCGTGGGGAAGCCGAGTTGGTGGGGAGTGCTGATCATTGTACCGGTAGCGCAGTTGGTTGTCCCCGGGTACCTCGCCTGGGGGTAGCCGGGTAGACACAGAAGGCAAGAAGACAAGGAGGCGGAGCGCTGCAGGCACGTGGTGTCTGGGCCTCCGCCTCTTTTGGCCTGTGGTGGCCGGCTCGCGGCGCAGCTAGGGGGTAGTGAAGGTGCCGAACCAGGTTCGTGCGCCGAGCAAGGAAGGCATGATCGCGGTCTCGTGATCCAGAGAGTCGCCCACATTGAGGAGCTGCACGTCCGCACCGAGGGCCGACATGCGAGCATAGGCGACCTCAGAGTTGGCGTAAGGCACGTCCCTGTCCGCGTGGCCATGGTAGAGGCGGACGGGCGTCAGTGGTCGCCAGTCGTAGACGTCGTTCTCGCGCAGCGCGTTGAGGAAGGGATCGGTGGGCGACGCGGCCTGCATGCGGGAGAGGAAACCGGGCGTCAACATGTCACTGGGATTGGCCGGAAGCTGGGCCATGATCTCAGAGGAGCTGTGGGTGCCGTCGAAGAGTGTGGCGATGCGGGTGTCGTAGGGACTGGCGAAGACCTCGGACAAGGAACTGAACAGGGAGTAGACGGAGTTGTAGGCGACCAGCAGGTAGGCGGCATAGTAGGAGGTCGCCGAGGAGGGGTTGCTCAGGGCCTGCGGGAAGCTCGTGCCGGAGAGGTCATAGGGCCCCGCCATCGGAGCACAGGCGGTCACGGTGAACTCGCCCGCGTAGTCGGCCTCGAGGGCACGGTGGAGGGCCATGGTCGCATGTCCTCCCTGGGAGTAGCCCGCGAGGAACAGGCTGTTGGAGAGCTGAAGGGACCGCCCGAGACAGAACTGGCGGGTGGCACGAAGCATATCAACGCAGGCGGTTGCCTCCGAGGCGGCATGAAGGAAGGGATGCAGACCGGCTCCCTGACCGAGGCCGAGGTAATCTGCTGCCGCAACCACGTAGCCGACGGCGGCAGCTCCTGCTCCCACCATCTGGCTCTCGCGTGCCTGTGGGTTCGAGGGGGCATCACTGCGACGGACGATGGTCCCGTGCTGATAGCTAAGGAGGGGACGAGCGCCGACTGCTCCGGTCGGGGCGGCGATCAGACCGGAGGCGGTCGTCGGGTTCCCTGCGGTGTCGATGGTGGCGTAGGTGATCCGGTAGTAGCGCACACCGTACTGAACCGGCAACAGCTGTGTGAGGCCCTGTGACCTCAGGGCCGCCTCGATGAGCTCGCGCGAGTAGGAAGCCACGGAGGCCGAACTGATCAGCGTCCCCCGGGTCCTGTTCGTCGGTGGCGTGGCCCCTCCCCCACCACATCCTGTCAGGGCCAGCAGGAGTAGAGCCAGCCCCAGCATCACTCGTCGTACCAAAGGCATAGTGCGTCGTCCTCTCCTTCGATCTGCCGATAGCGTGGCCTGTGAAGTGTGGGCAACAAGAGACCAGAGAAGCGTCGAAAGAGGGGTCTGTATCACAGGGGAGCGCTTCGGCGAGGGCTCTCCGATTTGACAGAGTGTCTTGACCAGTTGCCCCCGGGAATCCTCCATGGCGAGTGCCTGCGGTCGCCACCGAAGCCGCTCCGGTCCTCTCCCCGCGTCAACAGGGCGGGTTAGTGTTCCTCCCCGAAGGCTCCGTCCTCGACCACGACCACCCAGAACTGTCTGCGTGCGAGCAATCCACAGAGCAGACGTGGTGGATCGGCCGTTCACTCAGCGCGGGTGTCGCGCGCCCTTCTCATGCTCGCCGAGGCGCCGACGGCATACCGTTCGACCATCTCGGCGTACTGACCGCAGCTCATCTTGCCCTCGGGACAACCGCCGTGACGCAGGCACTTGGGGCCGGCCCCGGCGAAGACTGAGGGACACACGTCGCGGACGCAGCTCAGCATCTGCTCGGCTACGTCGCGGATCTCCCACTGTGCGCGCAGACAGAGCCGCTCCTCGAGCAAGTGCAGCAGCTCGCGGGCGTTCATGGTGACGAACAGCTTCGTCTCGCACGCGTTGGGCAGCACATAGCGCGCATCCTCATTGCTCGCCTCGCCGCGGCGGCCCAGGGCGTCGTTGAGAACGGCGTAGCGCTCGGCGATCAGCCTCATCGTCGCGGCGAAGTACTCGGTGGCGGCAATGGGGCCGTCAGGCGTGTTCACCGTGTGGCCCGCAAGCTGAGGGGGCACGATGTAATCGAAGCCCTCGTGGTCCACGTAGCGCTGGCTGCGCTGCGAGTAACTGGCGAGGCGGTGGCGGACCAGTTGGTGACTCATGGCCCGCGACACTCCCTCCAAGTAGAACGTGAAGACCATGTGCTCGATGGGGCTCAGGTGGCCCATCTCCCTGAGCCGGGCTACGAACCGGCGGGCGCCCTCGGGCTCCTGCCGAAGCAGGCCGGCGGGGTCTGCGGCGTAACAGAGCTTGGCGGCGGCGGCCACGATTCCCTCAGCGTCCGGGGTGTGGCGGACCAGGGTGACGTGGGGGGCGACTTGCCCCATGGGGTTCCATCCTCTCAGTATGCACTTCGGCGCGCGGCCGAACGCGAGCGTGTACCCTACCGGGACCTCGGGGGGAACTGCTTCCCGCAGCTTCGGCAGGTAAGGAAAGGCGTGCGCTGTTGGGGACCGGTCGCCCCGACGGCGGCGTTGGCCGCACCGCAGTAGGGGCACTTAACCGCCGGGTAGAGCTGCGGCCTATGGCACGACGGGCACTCGTCCGGCATGGACTTGAGCGTCTGCGTGCTCTCGTGACCGCACGCGGTGCACACGCAGACCGTGGCGACGGCCTGCTTGCCCAGTGGGCTGTGCCTGGGGCGCGCAACCCAGATCAACAGGCCGACGGCGGCCACCACGAGGCTACAGGTCACAAGCAGCTTGCGTTGGTCGGTCATTGTCTCTCTCCTCGCGCGCGGGGCGCGCTGCGGCTGTCTGTTGTTGGCCGCCGGGCACCGTCGGGTGCAGGCACGGCCGGAGCACCGCGCGGCGTAGTCTGGGCGCCACACTTACGGCACTTCGGGAGGAAGTAGGCCGGGCCCAGGTCCATGAAGAGGCGCGGTCGCGCGAACAACAGCTCCTCTCGCGCCAGCTCCCATGACGTCCACGTCCGGCAGCTCGGGCAGATCCCGGCGAAGTGCAGGCTCACCTGGCGGCAGTGCGGGCAGCGCTGTGGCAGATGCATCGTCACGCGCCAGCCCTGCCACCCGCAGTGGGTGCACATCACGGCGTTGGGCGATTGCGGTGGAGCCTTCCCGCCGGGCCGCAGACGCCACACCTGGGCAGCGTCCCACAACAGCAGCGCCGCCGTCAGCAGTACGAGCAGTGCCCGGCTCGAGCGCCGTGAGAAGACGCGTGCGAACCGCGCCCGCCCTTGGTCACGACACTGGTGCGGGCTCACTGTAGGTCCCAATCGGTGAAGTCGTCGGGCGCCGGCCAGCCGTTGCCGAAGGCTGCCACGTCAGAAGCGGTGCCCCCATAGACGGAGCCGCCCTCCTTGATGACCCCGCGGGGCAGGGCCTTGACGTGCCCGTCCATGAAGGCGAAGTTGGCCATGCCGTTGTGCCGGAAATGGATGGAGGGCTCAGGGCGGAACCAGAATCCCCAGTTGAGCGCGTAGAACGACCAGTACGGCGGCTCCATGAAGGAGTACTCGATGGCGAAGGTATTGGGGTAGAACTGCAGGAAGGCGCAGTCACAGAACATGAAGGTACCGGATGGATCAGCTACCTCCGCGTCATGGGCCGGGGGCAGAGCGCCACCCCAGTCCGAGCGCCATGCCGAGGAGCCGACGAACTCATTGTTGTAGCCGTAGCCCCCGCAGCCGGCTTCGAAATCGTTGACCGAACCGTCGCCCTTGCGCACATAATCCCGGAAGCTCGGGCACTCTTTGATCTGAGAGTTCTTCATGTAGGGCCACAGCGGGCCGAGCTCGGGCTTGAAGATACCACCGCCCACCGTCGGCGACTGGCGAACCCCATGCCAGCGGCGGCGGCCTCCAAAGCCTTCGTAGATATCTGGCGCCCCGGCCACGAAGTACCCGTCGTTGTCATTGGCATACTGGAGGTTGGCCATAGCGAGCTGGCGGAGGTTGGAGACGCAGCTGGCCTGGCGCGCCTTCTCGCGAGCTCTGGAAAAGACAGGGAACAAGATCGCGGCGAGGATCGCGATGATCGCGATCACAACAAGGAGTTCGATGAGGGTAAAGCCATGTACGCGTCGCATGTCCGCTCTCCTTTGTCCGAAAAGGTAATACGCATGAGAGCGGAGGCCCGAGAACGGGAAAACCGCGCCTCAGCAGAGACGCGGCTGGCCACTCACGGTGAGTGTGGCAATGGGCCCCCTCCCTCGAGGAGCTGCTGATGCGTACCAGTGAGGCCGTCTCCTGGCTTCCGGGTCATCCTACTCCCTGCCGCCTTCCCATCTCGCGAACGAGACAGTGGATCCAAGCAGGTTTCGTCGCCGGTTACAGTTGCGGGGCAGCGACGGACTCACACCGTCTTCCGATTGCTGGTGGCCTGAAGGCCCCAGCGCTACCTCACTGGCGTTGGACACTGGGTTGTTCCATCCCCACTACACAGCGCGTACTGTAGCGGGAACGCACGGCCGTGTCAAGTACCATCGGAGCTGGCGCTTACCCACTTTTGTAGATAGAAAAGGAAGTGACCGAGGCTCGATGTGGAAATGGGATTGCGCTGACAAACCCGTCCACAGGAGACCTCGGTCATGGCTCAGTTCGCCTTTCGAGACGTCGATGCCTTCTGTCGTCGTGTCCTGCCCGGTCTGCGCAAGACCCAGGCCACAAACCTCTCCTGGGTGCTCTTCGGCCTGCTGTGCTCCGGCCGGCCCAGCCTCTCGGCGGTCGCGCGCTGGATGGTGGGACCCGTGCGGCTGATCCACCGCATCAAACGGGTGCACCGCTTCATCGACAATCCGCGCTTGCCGCGCGGGCAGCTCCTGGCCCAGATGGTCTATTGCAACTGGCTGCGAGCCGCCGGCCGGCCACGGCCGACGGTCGTCATCGACTGGACCGACCTGGGCAAAGACACCGTCAGCCTGTGGATGGCCCTGGTCTCCCAGGGTCGCACCGTGCCCTTGCTATGCCGTGTGTTGCCCAAAAAGACGGCTCAGGGCTCGCGCAATCAGGCCGAGCATGACCTGATCCTCACCCTCAAAGCACTGGTGGGCACCGGCTGGGTCCTGGTCGCCGATCGCGGTTTCGCCCGAGCTTCTCTCTTTGAGATGCTGCTGCAGGAGCACCTCGATTTCGTCATCCGCTTCGATGACGACACAACGGTCTGGGTCAAGAACAAACCCCGACGCTGTGGCGACCTGCGCCTGGAGGGAACTTTCAGCCGCTGGCTGGGCGCCGTCCGGTATCAGTCCCTGCGCAAGGTGCCGGTGCAGGTGCTGCTGTGCGAGGCCGAAGGTAGCCGCTGGAACCTGGCCACCAGCCTGCCCACCAAAGCCCAGGTGGCGAAGATCTACTACAGCCGCATGCAGATCGAAGAGATGTTCCGCGACCTCAAGCAGCACCTGCACATCGAGAAGATGCCCTGCACCACCCTGGCGCGTACGGCCACCTGGCTCTTGCTCTGTGCCCTGGCCTACAGCTATCTGTACTGGCTCGGGGTGCTGGGCACGGAACAGAAGTTGTCG
>JBDKVB010000183.1 GCA_039679385.1 Armatimonadia bacterium
CCCGTAGGGGCCCAAAACTAACCTGCAGGGCCTGAAACGCCCCTCGGGCTTCAGTTGCAGGGTCTGGCTCCTCAGTGTTGAGTTCGTCGTCCAGCGCGGCCATCCTCCCCAGGTGTTCTGGCTGCCCCTCCCGAGACCCGTAGAGCCTGTGGCTGTGGGGGATGTGGCCACAGCAGGACTAGCCCGCATCATTCATGAGTTCCCAAGGAAGTGAAACCGGAGAGACGTCGAAATGGGCTTCTGCGCCAACAGAGTGCCCTTTCGGGAGGTCTCTCCGGTATGACACAGTGTCTGGGCCAACTGCCCCTTGCATTCCCTCGTGGCAAGCAGGTCGTCGGCGAGTTTTCCGGCCGCGACATCTCCAGCGACGGCGGCCTTGTGTTCCTGTCGCGGCCGATGCCCAGCTCGGGCTGAGCCATCGGTTGGCCGCCTGCCTTCCCGACACGCGCCAGGCCGCGAAGGTCCGCCATCAGGTGCAGGAGTTGGTTACCCAGCGCGTGTTCCAGATCGCCGCGGCCTACGAAGACTGCAACGACGCCACGCAGTTGCGCCGCGATCCGGTGCCCAAAACGGTAGTCGGGTGTCTGCCGCAGAGCGGTCATGACCTGGCCAGCCTGCCGACGCTGTCGCGGCTCGGGAACTCCATGGGCCGCCGCGAGCTGTGGCGGATGGCGCAGGTGCTGGTGGCGCGACTGCGGCAGGCCTGGCCAAGGACCCGCGACAGCTGGCCCCACCCGCGGCGGATATGGCTGGGCTTCGGGCTGCCCGGTGCAGGACCTGTGGCGGGACCTGCTGCAGCGCCTCCAACCGCCACCAGAACCCACCGCCACGACGAGGTTCACGGGTAATGCGGGCTAGCATGGTGTGTGCGCGTGCCTTTGGACCTGGCGAAGGGCGAGGTTGACGGCGAAGTGGGCCATCGCCGTGGCGCTGCTGACGCGACGCAACACGCTGTCGGCGTCAGGTCATCACGGGTCTCGGGATGGTTGTGACAGCGCACGTCGGCAGGCACCGGTACGAGAGCAACGGCACCTGCCGACGCCCTGCCGGGACATGCGTGCCCTGAGTGTGGCGTTGCCACCGGATAGCTATGTACCCTCGCGGGCAGGCTGGGGCCGCTAAGGCCGTCACCAGCCGACCAGAACCTCCTGCCCATCGACCCGGATCCTAAGCGCAAAGGTACTGTCATGTCTCCTTGCTTCCACAGAGTAGCCCCCGCCGTCAAACTGCGCGATGGAATGATCGCCTTCGGGACTGGCCGACTCGGGGCTGGCATTGGTGTGCCCGATGGTGAGTGGCGACTCCATGACGCGAATGGTGTCAAAGGTCCGACGGTCAATGATCAGCACCATGCCGAGCTTCGCATCCGCCTGTATCTCCAGGTGTGCAAACTCGAACCGCACTCCTTGGTCGCCGTTGCCAGTGACCTGTGCCTTGGGGATGCCACTGACTGACGGGCGGCGAAGGCCGGGCGCGGAGTCGTGCGCGGCTAGTTCAGTGAGCACAGGGTATTGGGGGATCTCCTCGTGCTCGTCGATTCCCCACGCGCGCCGTTGGTCGTCGAGGACGCTCCGCTGCTTGTTCGCGTTGTCCTCCTGGCGGCGCTCCTTGAGGTATGAGACCTGACTGATCTTCGTTGCCACCCAGCGACGTCTCGCCGCCGGGGCTGCTGCCAGTATCCGCTCCGCGATGCCATGGTAGAACTTAAGGGTGTCACTAAGGAACCCCGACCGCTCGTAAGCTGCCCCGAGCTCCTCCCAGCTCGCATGCATCTCCCATCCGTCTGAGGACGACACGGCCCTGAGAATACCTGAGAGCTGACGTTGCGGGTTGTGCGCTCCCCACGCTTCGTTGGACCGTGCAAGCGCCCGCACCAGGCGACACCGAAGCACAAGCAGCTCGCTGTCGTCCAACTCCAGACGGTGGGGATCACGTAGGGCGTCGATGGCCTCCGAGCCCCACCCCTCTGAGACAAGGGCTTCGATCAGATCGCCGAGGACAGTCTTCCCTTCCTCCCTCTTGGCGCCTGCTACTCCCGCCGAATCCCAGGCGTCGAAAGCCTGTCTGGCCTTCTTCGCCTCACCGATTCTGAGGTAGGCTCTCGCTGCCTCGTCGCCGCGCCCTGCTCGCTGCAGGGCAACCGCTACGTACCGCAACCAAGCAGGGGCATTGGGGCTGCCTTCGGCTTCCCAGGCACCTATGACCTCCTGCGCCGCTTTCGCTCTGTCGCTGAGCCCCAGCAGCCACTCAAGCGCTCCCGGCATACCCACCACTTCGGCCTTCGATCGACGGTATTCGTCGCAGTCTGCCTTGCACTTTTCGAAGAGCTCGACTGCGCGCTGGTGTAGTCCGGACCTGTGATACGCCAGGGCCGCAACCTGGAGCGGAAGGTACCCTCGCCGCGTAAGCTCCTCGGCCGCCCTGCCGACGGGTGCCCCGTCGGGACCCCAGTCTGTGCCTGGGTTGCCGACCTGGTCGCGCATATTGGCGGCCACCGCCACCCACTGGGCTGCAGCTTCCGGTACCACAAGACCCTCGTCAAGTCGAGCGACCAGGTCTCCGGAAAACTGCTGGAGGGACCTTACTCCGACAATGAAGGGAGTAAGGAGACGCGCCGGGTGTCCGGGCCGCAGGTCGGCGTACTCGCTCAGCATCAGGTGCAGCTCCGCCCAGTGACACCCCTCCCAGTAGCAGCGCCACGCATCGTCCTGCATCCCAAGGCCGGCGAACTGCTCGCCCGCTGCAAGGGACTGCCGACGGTACTCGAGCGCATACGCTCCGCATAGTATGGCCTCACGATCCCTGTGGGCGCGCTCGTAGTAGCCCTTGGCCCTGTCCAGCAGGCTCGCGCTTCTGTTCTCAATCCCCCACTCCTTGAGCCGGGTTGCCTGGGCGACGAGGTCGATACCTTCATCCAGGTTGGGGAGAGTGGTTATCCTGTCCAAGCCGGTGGTCAGGTCACCCCACGAGGACCCCGGTCTAGACGCGTCCGCCAGAGCACAGCTCGCCTGGATCGCCTCTGGTGTTGCGTGCTGCCAGAGCCGCTCGTAGCCCTGCGCCGTGTCTATGATGAACAGATCACTCTTCGCTCGTGTCAAGGCGACGTAGAGGCGATTGAGGAAATACCTGAGCTCCAGGGAATCTGAATGGTCAGCGAAGTGGTCCCAGTCTATTGAGGGACAGGCTTCGCCGAACTTGTAGACAACCACTTTGTCGAACTCGAGGCCTTTTGCATCGGCCACGCTGTAGACGTTCACCGCTTGTTCCTCGGTGACCATCGTCCTGAGGACCTCGTCGCCCTCGATGTAGTCCGCGAGTTGGTTGGACCCCACCGGGACGATGATCGTGACATTGCGGGCGTTCTGGCGCAAGCTCTCAGCGTCTGAGCCGTCACCAAGGACGTAGAGACCTGGGGGTGGACCACCAGGCGATGCCCAGGGGCGCTGGGGTTCGATGCTCTCGCCGACTAGACGACGCCAGAGCAGCACCACGTTGCACACCTTGACGATCGGCTCGGTTGATCGGTAGTTCCTGGTAAGGTCGAACCGCTGGAGCCCCAGGGTGTAGTTGCGCTGCCACTGTGGCAGCACGACATCAATGAGCCCTTCTTGCAGCATGACACCAAGGTTCTCCCATCGGAACCCGGTCGGAGACAAGGTCTGGCAGGGATCGCCGCCAAAGGCGAAGGGAAGGCAGGACACAGGTGGGGCAATCTCGTAGCGCGAGAAGACCGACAGACGACGTATAAGGTCGGTCTCGATCCTGGTGAAGTCCTGCGCCTCGTCGCAGAAGACGGCAGTATGCCCGGGCCCGAGGTCTCCCTCAAGCAGCGCTTGCCTGATCAGGTCCTGATCGTCCCAGAAGCCACCGTCGCCAGTCAGTTGCCTGTACCAACCGCTCCAGACCGTGCTGAAGATATCCTGGTACATGTCCTCCGTCAGCGTTCGGTCGTCTCGCGGTAGTTCGCAGTAGTCCTCTGGGGGTAGAACATCATCGAGGCTCGCGATGTCGGTACACCAGCCCTTCACGTACGAGCGTATAGCGTGCCATGCCTCGTCGGCCGAGAAGCGGCGGTTCCCGGCCTGCTGGAAACCTCGGCCGCCTGGCTCCTGGTTGTAGTAGAGGCTACGGAAGCGATGGAAGTCGATGTAGTTGTTCTCTCCAAACCTGCCGCGCATCCCAAGGGGCAGCAACCCGCGTACATACTCCAGGAACACGGAGAAGAGGCTATCCACGCTGCTCTTTTCGGGAGGGGCACCCCCACTGGCCACATACTTCGCGTGGTGCTTGAGTATGTTCAGGACACCTTCACCCGCACGCTCCAGCAGGCTCTCGCTGTAGGTCAGGTAGATCGGCGTCGGGAGGCACGCCCGATGCGGGCTCTGCAGGAACCGATCGCAGTACTGTGCGTAGAGGAACCACAGCATCGTCGTCTTGCCACTGCCTGCCCGACCGTTGATGAGAAGCGGTAAGGTCAGCATCTCACCGGTCGGGGCACTCGTGGTCCGAAGGAGGCCCTCCTCCTCGCCAGACAAAGCAAGGTTCGCCGCTTCGTTCTCCTCGATGGCAAGCCAAGCTCCGTCGTCATACAGGAGGTACTCTGGGTAGGTTCTCTGAGACAACGCGGCGACCTGGTCGAGTTCGGTGATGCCCTCGTGGGCCTGAGCGGGCACCCCGCCGGCGTCGGCGTTCGGCTCCGTAAGGGCAAGGAGGAGTATGACGCTGTGGGCCGATGGTCCGTCGACTACGACGCGACAGTGCCAGATGCCTACCCCTCCGCCCGGGGTGTAGTGTGGCTCCCCCGCTGCATCGCCTTCCCCGCCACGCACCAATTCACACACCTGGACTATCAGGTCGCGGTAGTTCAGCCAGTAAGCGCGATCAACCCTCTCCATCTGTCTGACCCATTCGATGCTCTCGTATACTGCGAGGCCCCCCTTCTTGTCCAGAATGCCTTCCGGGGGCAGAAGCCACTCTTCCAGCAAGGCGGGAAGGGGCTGCGGCTCTTGTACAGCCCCTTCCACCAGACCTGGTGCGATCCTATTGAGGTTCACGGCGACCCACTCCTCAGTGGCCCACTCCTCTGGTTCGCTCAGGTCCTCGTAGTCGAAGCTCGCGTAGGCCGCGTCACCCCGTCTGAAAGCCTTGCACAAGTGCAGTACCGGTCTCCCGCTGATTTGCAGGAGGTAGCCGAACACACGGTACCTGCCCCACTGGAATAGGTAGCGGGGTGAGCGGTGGCGGCGTGCCTGCGCCGCGATGCCCCCCATCCCCTCTCGGCGCATTGCTTCCTCGAGGTTCTCTCGCCGGTTCGTCAGTTGCCATTCGCCTATCTGCCTGTCAACTTCAGCCGTCGTGTACAGAAGCACCATGGGGTCCTCCCACCTAATGCGCCGGATATTGCCCAATGCTGCCTGGGCGTTCGTCTGACGTCGCAGCGTTCGGCGGATTGCGGATTGAGAAGCTGGCGAGCCCAGTCCCCAAGGCGTCTGCATCGGAGGCAAGGGCCACCTGAACGCCAGGCGCCCCCTGGCCCAAGCGTGTTCGGCACCAACTCAGCCCGCCTATTCCTTGGGGATGCAGTCGTGTGCAAAGAGCACCTCAAGGGCCTTCCAGCTCACCGGACATAGTGTCCTCAGCCTCGCGTCCTGGATGGTGTCTCCTTTCTGAAGCGGCTCGAAGGCTCCGGCGTACTCTTTCAGCCATTTCGTTGCCATATCGATCACTTTCCTGTGTTGCTTGGCCCAGGTCGGCTCTACCTCAGCACGCCTGATGAGACGTTGCCTCAGCGAGATATCATCATCGTAGAGACGGTAGTGCTCGGGGGGGATCTCAGGCAGGAGCCTGCCGTCCTCGCGCCCGGATTCACGACAGGGGTTACCTATCATGTGTTCCCTTTGCCAGATCCCGCGCAGGTAGTCGACAGACAGCAGGAGAACCGGCCTTCGAACGAGAGACTGGCGGTCTTCGAGGATCTCTCCGTCCAGAAGCGTGTCTCCTGGACCCAGACTGAACTCAACGGGCCACAACACCTCGATACCGAGCTCTGTGGGGTTGATACTGAACACAACGTTCTGACAGGTCCCGGGCCCATCGTCAGGCATCGATGTATCCTTGACCTCCACCGTCCCGAGCGCGTTGTGGAAGGGGAAGTATGAGAACCCCTCTCTGCTGTCGACTACCAAGAGACCGTCCTGTTCGCGGCGCAGGTCACGATGGCGGCTTGAGTACTGCTTCCAGACCTCCCTGTCGGGATCGTGCCATGGGGGAATGATCCCGTCCAGGAGCGGAAGACGTTGCCGGACCCGTATGGTCTCAGTCCCGCTGTCTACCGCGAAGCGCTCCACGACCATCATCTCTTCACCGAATTCCCGTTTCATCAGGTAGGTCGCGGGGCTACGCCATTCCCGGTCTCTCTCGGACGCCCCGTTGGCCACGTTCCAGCCAATAGGTGCGATGTCGCGGAAGAACAGGGCGCAGTAGAGCTTACCTCCAAGACGGGGGAAGGGAATGATCCCCCCTGAGGCCCACCGCAGGGGAAATTCCACGGGATCCACCACCTTCACCGTGGGTTCCCGGGACAGGAGAGCTTGATGGATCTCATCCGACAGGCGATAGGCGTCCTCCGCGCGGTTCTGGGGCACCATCTCCCGAAGCATCAGGTTCTTGCCCCTGTTGTTGTAGACGCCCCATTCCTGTCCATCAAGTTGGATTTGCAGCGTATGGAGACCACTACGTTCCACCTTGATGATCACGGGGTGCTTAAGATAGAGGACCTCGAAGGCCTTGCGGGGCCAGGCGTGGTGGATGTGACGTCTCTGGACTAGCAGTGGAAAGCCATCACAGAGGCTGCGTCTGCATATGTCAGCATACGGGTCCGGGTCCTGATCGAGGGTGCCTGCGCTGTAGTCTACGTCAAGGAGCCCTCCGAGGCTAGCCGTGTCGCCGATCAGGGGGAGACTCAGCCACTCCTCGATCCGCGTCCGCAGGTCAGCCTCGTTGTCCCCGCCGAGTACAGCGACTTCCTCGGGCAACACGTCCCCCTTCCCAACTAGCTCCACCAGCTCCGCTCGGCAGCTCTCCAGTTCATCTCGGACCATCGTCTGCGCCAGAGCGATCAGGTCTCTATGCGACTCTGCAGGCGCCCCATCCAGCAGCGGCGCCGGGGCCTGATCAAGCCACTGATCGTCTAGGCTGACAGGTTCGATCACAACCATCTCTGGGAGCATATGGACGCGCCGCACGGTGCGATGCATCAGGTAGTGCGTGTTCTGGGCTCTCAGGAGCCCCTCAAGCTCCGGGGTTGGTTGGTCTAGTTTGCGTATCTCCTCTCTCACTTCCGCTGCCTTGGCCTCAATCTGCTCCAGGTCACGAACCCAGCCAGAGCCGATCTGGCAGCCGTCAGACAGCGCGAGGAGGGAAGCCAGAACGCCCACCCGTATGGGGTATATCTTGGCCATTTGCTCATCGCCGTGAAAAGGATACGTATCGTTCTCCTCTACCCCTGCATTACGGCGGTCCGCGCCTCGCCGGTGCAGGCCCACCACCTTGGCGACGATACGGGCCCAACCGCCGTTGTGCGCCATCAGAGGGTTGGCCGCCCTGGCAACGCGCCAAGCACCGATATCGGCATGAAGCTTGCGGATCGTCGACGGGCCGATGATGCCAGACGCGCACTCTTTCTGGACCCGGCCGCGGGCATCGGCCGATATCAGCTCACAGTCCTGGTTCCTCACCTCCCCGAGCGCGGTCTGGCGGAACTGCTCGACTTCGCTATGCGGGCAGGACATGCCCGCATCGTGCAGGTATGCTGCGCACGCTAGGGTGAACCACTCCCCGGGATTGTGAAGGACGGGTTCTTCGAGCTTGTGCTCTATGGCCTGTATGATGCGCGGGACCGCGGCGTAGGTCTGTCTCGCATGGTCCCAGTAGTGGTCGATCATCATCCACATGGGCATATGCGGGGTCGGACTGAGTGCGCCTTGCCACGTCGGGATGAGGACCGTGAACAAGCTCGAAAGGTACTCATCCCGACCGATACCGCGGACGGCGAAAAACTCATTGGCAGCTCTCACCTCGGCGTCGATATCCATGGTACCCTTCCTTCCTGTGTGTTGCAGGAACCTATGAGACTTGATGGCTCCAGACCATCGCCGACCCTCGAACCCCTTAGGTCCCGCGACCGTCGGTCCTCGGCAGACACGCTTGTTAGCCCGGAAGTCCGGCTTGGGTGCGGGAGGCATGCGCCCGTTCACACGAGCGCATGCCCGAGGGCCTGGCTCCCAGGACGTCTGGTCGCCATAGGTGTCAGGCTGTTAGCGTCCTCGCAACCACGGCTACTGCCCCGCTCACAAGTGCGAGGAGTAGAAGGCAGCACCGCCACCAAGGCTTGCGCGGGACGTACCAGCGCTTTGGGTCCCATCGCTTTCGTCTCTGGTGAGTCCTCATATCCCCAGCACACCGTTGCAGTACTGCCAGCAAGCCGCCCAGATGGCCCATTGCAGATGGGTCCTGTTCAGCCCTTCAGGGCCGGTGCTGGTCGTGTCTAGAGGTGGGAGGGCAACAGCGGCGGGGCTTTGCGGCCTCATTGCTGCCTCAACCGCGGGGCTGGCAGACGGGTCGATGGCGAGGTACCTCGGCAAGTCCTCCCGGCAGAACGTGATGAGCCGGGATCGGGCTGATTGGGCCAGCGGGGTGTCCGCCATCAGGGCAGTGAGGGCACCGTCGAGGTTGCAGGCGAGGCCAAGGTCGCAGACGGCCTGTGGGCCGGCTCCAGTCTGGCAGTCGGGTATCTGCAGCCGACGTGCCGCTACCCCTCCGCCGGTATCGGCAAGCGGATACTCGACGCTAAGCGAAGTGCCCAGAAGCGCGAAGCACACGGCGAAGCTCTGGAAGGCTTCCCAGTTCCCCAAGTGGCGACAGACGCTGGGGTGGAGCGGCAGTTGGGACTCCTGAACGACGTGGCCGGCCAGCAAGAACTCCTCGACGTAGTCCGTCGCATTCCGCTCTTCTGCGTGGCAGTGGCAAGGGAGGCCGCCCCTCCACTCATAGTAATCACTCCGTGTTCGTGGGTAGTACTCCCACTCAGGCAGCCGCAGACGAGCGGCGACGCGGGCGACGGCAACGGAGTACCGGAAGGGCGAACCCGCCGCAACCCCCGCAGGGCGGATCTGGTTCGCCGTCAGGGCGGCGTTTACGGCAACGGGGAGCGCCGAAGCGGCACTGGGGATATAGGCGCCAAAGCTCTCCTCAGTGGGCGTCGCGTCTCCCACCAGCAGGAGCGCCGGCTCGGACTTGGACACCAGGGAAGCAGCCATCTCATCGCCGAACTGTTGAAGATCCCGACCGCGCGCCGTTGCCTCCAGGGCGGCGATCTCCCAGATGTCTTTGGTGGCCAGCGGCCCCCCACACTTGTTCCGGCCATCCTGGACGAAGAGCTCTGGCTTGTGACGGTAGGTGAGAGTCTTCCTATACGACCCACTCACCCCATCGGCAAGCCACTGCCGGAGCTGGTCCGGGGGATCGTAGCCCGGCACGTCTGGGCAGACGAGGAAGCAATCGAACGACGTGGCGATGCCGTCCGCTCCCACGGTAGTCCCGAAGGCAAGCCCGCCTCCGCTACGGAACTGGCTGTGGAACTGCCACTGCATCTGGCCGAGGAGCGCGCCGATGATGCCGCTGTCGGTTACCAGACTGACGTAGAGCTGTCGCTCGGTAGGGCCTCCGGGGTCTGGAAGGTAGCAGCGTGGTAGTGCTTTTGCATACTCCTGCCGGAAGGTAAGGTCCTTCTCGCTGGCCGTCTGCATCTGCTCGCGACAGGCCTGAAGATAGCCAATCCACCCGTCTGCCGTCTCACCAACCTTCATCCAGAGGTCGTTGGTTAGTGCAAGCATGTCCGCGAGCGTGAGTTCATACGCCTGGAGCAGCGTATGCCATTCCACGAGGGTGTGGTACCATTGGTAAGGACCCTCCACGAACACCGCCTGATTCCCTCTGCTCGGGGGCTGCGAGAGCAGGTTCTCCTCCTCCCCCTTCAGGACGCCCTCGGCACGCTGCATGACCTTCTCGTCGGCGAACCTGTTGAGCCACGCCCGCACCTCCGCCAACTCCGCATCCAGCAGCTTCCGGCAGCTCAGCAGGACGTCCCGCGCGATGACTAGACTGTACGGGCGCTGCTCCAACGTCCGCCACTTGCCCTGCTGGGTGTCGTAGAACAGCTCAAGGAGTTGGTGGGCCAGTTGGACGATGAAGTCTCGGCATATACCGGCCCGCTGGTAGTTGATCCAAGCCCACAGTGTCGCATCGTGCCCAGGGTCAGGGGTGTCAGTCTGTTGCCCCACTGTCTGCGCGGTGAAGCCATGGCACTGTGAGACAACGTCCTGATTCGGCACGGGGCGGAAGATCCGGCTGAGGTCAAGCCAGTCTACTACAGTCGCATATGGGGGCCTGGGGCCCTCCGCATTTGCTGGCCCGTTGGTGTTGAGATTGCGCCGCAAAGTCACGAGACCCTCGAGCGAATCGGGCTGGTTCAACTCGGGCCACCGAACGGGCAGGCCGCCTGCAGTCGCGACGGTTAGGCTAAGCGTCCCAGGGCCCGTGGTTCGCAGCGCCGCCTCAGCGCGCTGCCGCCCCTTGTCGGCTTCGTCGGGCGGCACAGTGAGCAGCCTGTCGTAGATCTCACGCGCGAACCCGAAAGCAAAGCTGGTTTCCAGAGCCTTCCAGTCATACAGGTACGTGTAGATGCCTGGCACCATGTACCCTGGCTCAGAAGGCCCACCGGGCACCTGCACGGTACAGTGTTGTCGCCAGTTGGCGGCGGATGTCCCTGCCACACCCGTCCCGTAAGTGCACAGCAAGTGGTCGGCCAGTGCAGGGCAGACCCCGAAGAGTGGGGCCTTGCCGTTCAGGTTGACCCCGCCGCGCCCCTCTCCGTCGATGATGAAGCACCCGTCGAACAATTCGCTGTTGCTGACCGACGTTCCAGGGCAGTAGTCGACATGGCCAGGCTTCATAAACAACCGCTCCAGCTCCCTCATCCCCGCGAAACCGCGAGCGTTGCCCTGGCCCCGGCTCTGGTCGTCGCCGAAGATGGCCCGGAACCCATTGGGCAATGCGACGTAGGCGTGGAAGGGAGTCGACGGTGGCTTCTCCTTGCGCAGGATTTGTGCTACATCCAGGAGCATCCCGGAACCGGTGCCACCCGACTGTGACCCGATCATGACGATGAAGTCCTGCCCCTGCACCAGTGCCCGCAACCGGGGCGCCAAGTCGCTGGACTCCAGGAAGAACCCAACACGACCGGCAGGGCGTACCTGGCCGTAGCCTGTCTCAGGGATGATGCCGTTGGGGTTGCTGATCTTCTGCGCCTCTGACCTCCCGAGCCACCGGTCGATGTAGGGATGGGAACGGCCAGCCTGAATGTCTACAATGGCCGGCCCCGGACGCTGCTCAAGTTGGTAGAACTCGGTGGATTGGGGGCTGACATCGATCTGGAACCCGTCAGGCAGCTTGTACTGGTTGTCGTCCTCCCCGGGACCGTCTATGACCAGCATCGAGAACCCGGCGGCGGCGGCGCTTCCGTACTCGTGTTCCAGCCTATGTTTGAGCCAGTTACACACACCGCGCCCCACCCCACCGACACCGACGACGAGGATTGACATGATCGGCCCCTCCTGCGTGATGGTGGAAAGCTCTGTCTAGCTCCGAACCCTGATCAAGCCGATGGCAGTCGCTTGACCCTTCCTGAGGCGTGATGGTACTGCGAGACCCCAGACGAACCGCGCGCAACCGACCTGCACCCCCGCGCGGTCGATGCCCCAGAACGCGAAGCGGCGGGGCCGCACGCGCAGTGCCCGTTTGCCCTTTGCCGGCGTGGGGTCCTTCCAAGGAGTCGTCCTCACCCATGCGACCCGTTTCCCTGCATTCCTGAAGGTGGCGAGTGCCTGACCCGTTCCGGCGTGGGTGATACGTATGTCCATGCTCATGCGCCGGGCACCTAGTAGCCGGCAGAGCAGCCATGCCCAGGAGAGAGCAATCAGTGCAACGTATAACAGGGCGAGAAGGATGAGCACTCGGAGCGGCGTGCTCCACCCCGTTGCTCGGATATGGACAACCTGCATGCTCGTGTCATGGCACGTGGACTCCACGTCTCCTGCTGGCGTCCCGGTATGCTCGACGTGAAGCACGCAGTCGCCCGGCACTGGCTGCTGGATGAACAGTCTCGTCCGCATAGGCACAGCGAACCGCGTTGAGAAGCGGTTGCCGTTGGCCTTGAGCCAGAGAACCGGCGAGTCCTTGCCATCGGGCATCTCTGAGAGCTGAGCCAGGTAGAGATGGTTGGGATGGTTGCTGAACTGCTTTTCGGGCTGGGCAGGCTTCCCGGAGAGCATCAGCGTCCCATCCACCGCGAGGAACTGCTGGGTGAAGGGGAAGCCAGTGAGGGTGACCGGCGTGAGTTCGAGATAGGGGACTGAGGCCACCTTGACGTTGTAGGTAGTGGTGGCATCCAGGACGCTTCCCGCCTGTACACGCAGAGTCAGCTTGTAGACACCGGGGAGCTTCGTGGGTATCGCCGGCTCACCGTAGTACAGACTCCTGGCAGGCTTACCGAACTCAAGGTTGACGGGCCCGCCTGTTGGCCCAAGGACCTGGGCGCTAAGGCCGAGGGGGTAACGCGCGTCTGACTCCACTGGCTTCCCACTGTGCCGAGCGAAACTTGCAACGACGCGGAGGCTCTTTCCCTGCGGGTGAACCGTCTTGGGCAGCACCAGGTTCATCTGCAGAGGTACTTCGTTACGGTAGACCTCGACTCGGCCCGTTCCCTCGGTGATCTCATACTGCCACTGCCCAGTCTCGGGGTCAAAAACCGAGATGATGTCGTAGCCTTTGAACTGGCGCCTGCGGGTATCTGGGTCGGCTCCCGGCGACAGGGCCGTGCCGTCGGGCCGCAGTATCCGGAGCCTCAATTCGGGTGTCGCGGGGAAAACGTGGAACTCCACGCGGTCCAGGTACGGCCTGACCGTGAACGTCTTTCGGCCTGCGGTCAAGATGTCTGGCGGGACGTTGGGGATGCCGAAGATGCGGTTGATGACCTGATTGAAGCGCTCCCTGAGCTCGGACACCGACTTGATGCACGCCACACGCTCGCTACCGGCGATCGCACTCCAAAGTTCGGCGCACTCCGCCCAGGTGTCACCTTGCTGGTCTACGGCGATCACGTAGAGCTCGCAGCCATTCGGGACCAGTTCCTTTTGGACGAAGGCACTGATCTCATCGAAGTAAGCTGAGGTGCTGAGCTTGCGGCTATCCTCAGGCTTACCATCCGTGAACAGGACGATTCGACACTTGCGCCCCTCGTCAAAGCCTCCGGCAGAGCGCAAGCTGCCGGTCGCAGCCTTGAGTGCTGCCAGTGTGTTGGTGCCCCCCATGCCCTTTGCGGCCACGCGGGCCGAAACCTCCTGAAAGCCAGAACTGGGAGTGACTGCAGTGAGTGGCGCAGTCTCCGGGCTCACACGGTCCCCGAAGTCCAGCACCGCGATCCGGTTAGGTTGGTCCTCGGCGCTCTTCTCAGATATGTTGGCGATCAGGTAGCGAGCTGCCTCGACACGCACGCCCTGCGGATCCGTGCCCTGGGGACCGTTCATGCTGCCTGACTGATCCAGAAGCAGAGCCACGTCCACAAGAGGCGGGCTTGGTTCTGGTAGCTTCAGAGTGATCTCCGACCTTGCGGGCGGCGCAGTGCACCCGCCCAGCCCACACAGGGCCACGATCAGCACAGCGAGGCAGGCGGCTGCACACAGGCGCCACCTGACTGTGACGCTCTCTTCTGCCATCGCCAACTCCATCGTGTGCGTTCACTCCTCTTTGCGGTTGATGACCACCTTGCCGTCTACCCAGTCGAGATGCAGAGCTTGCCCCCCCAGTTCCGGCTGAGCGGCCAGGAGTTCGGCAAGCGAGGCCGTCACGACATGCTCCACGGCGCGTTGCATGGCCCGAGCGCCGTAGCGTTCGTCGTAGCCCGTCGCCACCAGGTGCTCGAGCAACCCCTCACTGGGTACCAAGGTCAGCCCCCGACGCTGGACGCCTGTCCGATGCATCAAGGCCGTGATCTCACGCCGGGCGATCTGGCGCACGGTGTCGCGATCTAGTGGTGAGAAGCTCACTACTCGGCTGAGGCGGTTCAGGAACTCCGGTCGGAAGGCTGTGGCCAGTTCCTTGTTGAGGTCCTCGTCAGTGATCTGCCGAGTGCTTGCCTGGGAGAAGCCAACCGGGGCCCTGCCGAAGAGGTAAGCGCCGACGTTCGACGTCATGATGATGATGGAGTTCAGGAAACTGCCTGTACGACCGGTCTCGTCGGTAAGGCGTCCCTCTCCGAGGACCTGCAGAAGCAGGTTGAACACGCTATCATGCGCCTTCTCGATCTCGTCAAAGAGAACCACTGAGAAGGGGGTTGCGCAGACGTCCTCCACCAGCCTACCCGCTTCTTCCTGCCCGCCTCGACGGCCGCAGAGCTTCGCAAAGCCGTCAGCCCCGGCGAACTCCGACATGTCGTAGCGCACAAGTGCTTCCTCCGTGCCAAACAGGTGCTTAGCCAGCGCACGCGCCAACTGAGTCTTCCCGACTCCAGTGGGGCCCGCGAAAAGCAGTGTGCCTACCGGCCTGCTCTCTGGGGCGACCTCTGCCTTGTAGGCCAGCACCACATCGCAGGCGGCGCTTACGGCGCCCTCCTGCCCGATCACGTGTGCACGGAGGGCTTCCTCAACCTGCGCTCTGGTCACAGCAGCGTCCGTACGGACTATGTCCTGACGTAGGCCTGACAAATTGCACACTGCGTTCTCGACGTCCCGAACAGTGATGGGGCCGGCCTCTGGCGACTCTGACCGGTAGGCGATGACCTCACTGAGAAGCTCTAGCGCCTTGCCGGGGTACTTTCTGGTGCGGAAGAAGCGGCCTGACATGTCCACGAGACGCTCGCAGACGCCCTCTCCAAACTCGACGGCGCCACCCGCCGTGTTGCTGTCAGTGAACCTGGCCACCCGGTCTCGGACCATCAGAAGAGTGTCTTCACGACATGGTTCGGGTACGTGCAGTAGGTGGAAGCTCTCCGCGAACCGCGGGTTGAGCTTCAGCATGAGCTTGTAGCCGTCGGAGTCCGTTGCGCCGATGATGGTGATCTCGTTGCGCGAGATGAAGGGCAGAAGAAGGTTGGCGATGGTGCGGTCGAGCTTCTCGTCGAAGCGTCCAGTGGTCACGGCCAGGTGGGTCTGATCCAGAAACAAGATGGCGTTCTGCTCGATGCAGTTCTCAGCCACGAGCTGTGTCTTGTTCTCAAGCTCGTGGGCGTATAGGACCGAGGCTTGAAAGGCTGCAGGCACACATTCGTAGATGTGGCGATCGCGAAGATCACCGCGATCCACACGTGCATCGCCTGCAGCGATCCATGTGGCCAAGGCGTGGACTACAGCGCTCTTGCCGGTCCCCGAGTCACCGACCAAGAGTATCTGCTGCCGCGGCCCACTCAAGGCCGAGATCAGGGACTCCACCAAGTCGTCCCGCACGTACATCGGCAGTATCTCGCGCTCGGTAGCCAGCTCGACGAGGTCACGTCCGAGGTTGGGAAGATCAGCAGCTTCGGGTATCCGATCGGCAGCATCACCTGACAGGGCATGGCGAGCCCTCTCTAGGACCTTCGCGATCTCCGGGCGGGCTGCCGATACCGCCTGCGCGAACACCTGGAGCACTTGGAGGAACTGCTCCTCCGTGGGAGGACCATACTCGATGGGGAGGTACCATGCCGCCCGCAGTTCGCCGTCCCTGGCATCCCACTCATACTTCGGGACGATAGTGTCCCAATGGAGCGACATCAGGCGCTCGAAAACGACCCGCTTTGCCCTCTTGGGCACTCTGGCCAGGCCCACAGCCTGCACAAACAGGAAGTAGGGACTCCACCGAACTAGAATGCTAAGGCCTTCCTGGCCGTCCCCAGCGCTTCCAGCCTCCACCACGAAGGCGTCGAGCGAGGTCGACCATTCATACTCCCATCCCAGAGCCGCCAGGTACCCATCCATCGTGAGCCGCATCGAGGCGGCATCGAGAGGCTTTCCCATCGCAATCGCTCACACCCGCACAAAGAGTACCGTCCTGACAACGAGTGCTACGCTTGGCCGCAGGGCCCAACCTCATCATCTCAACGACCGCAAACTGTCACCGAACAACGATGGCCTCTGGGAGCCCTACCGGCATCTGCCGACGGCAAGACACGGTCAACTCGTCACCGGTGGCAGCCGTTCCGAATCCATACAGACTGCCCTCAGTGAACGCATCAGACGCAGACGGAACTCAGGGCTGTCCACTGCGAGCGCGATGTCCTTCCGTGGCTCACGCTCCCGGTTGCCGCGAGCGCGGTGGTCAATGACCGTCATCCCCCGAACCGGTGAGTCGTGGGCGCCCAAGAAGGCGTCAGCCATTCCGGCCTCGGCAGAACCCAGGGCTCGGTCCCGCGCTGTGATGACTTGCACGTTGTACGGCCTCGTCCAGACCAACTCGGGCCAGATCGCCACCGCCATCGCCAGCGGATCGTGCATGTAGCAGCCGTTGAACCCTTCGTTGTCCCGGTAGAACCCCATGTAGTGACTGGTGATGTCCCGGACGAACTTGCCCCGCTTCCACTCCTCCGGGCGCAGGCCGACCTCGATGTCCGCCAGCGTCAACGGACACTGCAGCGCCACGTCCAAGCCGACCACCGTCATCGGGATGGGGCTCGCGAACACCTCGGCCGCCGCCACCGGGTCCATCCACACGTTGAACTCACCGTAGGGGGCGATGTTGCCCGGCACCTTGAAGGCACCGCCCATGAAGACGATGCGGGGGATGTTGGCGGCAATGCCCGGCTCTCGCCGCAGGGCCTCGGCCACATTGGTCAGAGGCCCGGTCACCAGCAGCACCACGTCGCTGGGCTCGCGGTAGGTCTCCAGGATCAGACCCACGGCGTTCGTTGCTGACAGCCGCGCCGGGTCGGGATCGGGCTGGCAGTTCTGCCCCAGCCCCCCGGGGCCATGGATGAACTCCGCGTCGGGCTTGTCACCCGGCGGCCAGCCGCTCAGCGGCATATCCAGACCCGCACACACCGGGAAGCCCACCTGCAGCCCGGCCGCATCGAAGACCTTCAGCGCATTCAGGGCGCTCTGCCGAGGCCCCACATTGCCGCACGACGTCCCCAGCCCCACGATCTCGACTTGGCCACAGCCGATCGCCAACAGCAACGCCAGTGCATCGTCCACCCCTGGGTCCATATCCAGAAGTAGCCTGGCCGAGTGGTGCGTCAGGCCGGCCACCGCACCATCGATCTCAGAGCACAGAGCATCGATCTCGTGCCATCGCAGACCGTCCATCACCGCTCTGCCTCCTTCGTCTTCCGACTCCACGCTGGAGCGGCGGCTAACCCGAGCGAAGCAAACGCGAGCTGGTAGACCTGCTCAACAACGTGCCACAGGGCCACGTCTCGGGCCGTGACGCGATGTGCTTGCTCGCGTATGAGGTAGTCCAGGTCCATATGCAGCACGTCCAGACGCGTAGGCAGCGCCCAGTATGACTCCGTGTGGTAGTCGTCCGGCTTGCTCCACACAGCTCCCGCAGCGCCCTGCAACTGGGCTGGCTCCAGGCAGCGCAAGACCCCTTGGCTGTTGAACGACCAGATACGTGCGTCCCCGAAGCTTGGGCCGTGCGAAGTCATCGGGCAGAAGAGCGAGTACATCGGGGCCTGACGCCCGTTCTGAGTCGCCTTGCTCCATCGCGTTCCCTGGCGGACCCATAGCCGCAGACCACACCCGCCTTCCCCATCACCTCTCCATAGGAGGGCGTTGGGCATGGCGGCGCGGGTACTCGTCACGCGCATGCTGCGCAGGATCATGGTATGTGGGTGGGCTGATAGCACCACGTCGTTCGAATGGCGACGCTGGGCAATATCCTCGGCAGGTGCGTAGGCGGTGCGCAGCTCGTGGACGATCTCGCTGTCGGCTCGCTCCAGGTCTCGCAGGTAGAGCTTGGACATCTCCCTGAGTGCCGCCGCGTTCCCTTCGCACCACTCAGGGACGGCCCCGGTCTGGCATTCACCCGCTGCTAGCGCCTGCAAGGCGTACTGGTCCACCTGTTCGCGGAGAACCCGCCCATCGTGGCTCTCACGCACCGTCACCCCAAGCAGCTTGACGTGGTCGGAGCATACCTGCCCAGTGCCGGCCAGCTGGCACTGGTGAACAAGAGACACAAAGAAGCACGCCGACGGATGCTGTGTGAAGCGCCAGCCCACGGGGGTCTGATCCTCCAGCGCTGCCAGCGCCTCATCCAGAAGACCTTCCGCCTCGCCTTGCGTCTCTGAACTGCCGCAGCACGCGGTCGTCTGGTCACTCGGCAGCCCTTTGCAGAGAAGCCGCTCGCAGATCCGCTCGACGATGTGCTGCCGGGCCTTCTCCGTGACCCTGAACTGCGCCATCGCTGCAGTTCCTCCCAATTCACCAGCCCGCGACCAGACGACGCAGCTCCTCCAGCAACCAGTCACGGTGGTTGACAGTCTGACAGGTTGTCAGGACTCGCAACTCCAGCCCCATCGCACCGTCGCCGCACACCACACGGAACTCGTCGAGGGGTACCGTCCCCGAAGCCTTGACGAAGCTGCGACCCGTGTTCACGAAGCGTAGGTTCTCCACGCGGGTTACTGGTGACAACCTGGCAAGCTGCTGGGCGCGCTGAAGGCTGTCTTTGGGGGCATGCGGCATCTCTGCCATGTTCAGGTGCAACCTCTGAGCGATCGGTACGTCTGAATCGGGAGGCTGTTCGGCGCGAGCGGGGGGAGAGCACTCGAAGGTCTGGTGCATAAGCTCCAGCACAGGGCTCAGCGCATACAGGGTCTGACCGTCGACCTGCTCAGTGTCCAGCAGCGGCCGCAGACGAACGTCGGGGTCGAGGCGATCGAGCTGCGACTGCGGCACTATCGTCTCCTCGGCCAGGGCCCGGAAGAGAGAGTAGTTCTCTATCCACAGCGACCGATCAAAGTCCACTGGCATGGGCGGCAGCTCAATGCACTGGGCGAACTGCTCGAACAAGTACACCACGGGCACCTTGAGCGCTTGGCCAAGGAGCCCTGTCAGGCTGATCTGCGCCTTGTAACCGCCGGTTGCGTTGATCACGCACTGTACCTGAGGGTCGCGTCGGCGGGCCTCCATGAGACAGCGTGCGGCGGCCTTGACCAGCGCTCTGAGGCCCCTATGTGCGAAACGCTTCGGGTCTCTGCCGTCCAAACCATCAATCATCTCATAGGTGGCTTCGGTCACGTCCTCCCACCCGCCGATGTGCGAGGTGAGCACTTCACCGGACCACTCGCCTTCGGGCGTGTCGGAGACCAGCAAGTGCACTCGGAAGGGGGGCTTCAAGACACCCACAGACAGCTCTTGGCCCTCCAGCAGAAGCGCCAGGGAGTTGACTTCGGCACCGCAAGCACGGCTGGTGCGCCCTTCGCCGTTCAGCACCGCAAGAGCGTCCTGGCGGGACGGCAATCCATCGTTCGTGCCTTTCCCACGACGCATCCCTTGCAGAAGACTAGTGCCCACCGTCACCACAAGGTAGGAGCCCATGCGTACCACCTCCAAAGGCGATGCTCAAGGCGACAGGCCACGCTGCACATCTGCAGATCCGACTCGAGCGGCCATATAGCGAGGCGTCCCATAGGACGTTCTGGTCGCCGCCCTACACTTCACATGGAGCAGCTCCGAGCCGTCGCGATCGATAGGCTCCGAGGAACGCGGCAGGGGGTGCATCGCTTCTGCCCTCGGGCCTCAGGCTAGGAGTCAGCACCCCCAAGATCACCTGTCGGCAGCTTTTGGGCAGCTGGGGTCCCCTTCAGCTCTAGCGGAGCGTCAGAGCAGTCCGACCAGCAGAAGGACAGCGTGAGGGGAGCGCCAAGCTTGGCCGAGAGATAATCCACCTGCGGGTGGTCCTTTTCGTCGCCGGCTTCGCTGCTCACCTCGTCGAGCAAGTACTTCCTCAGGGTCCGGCCATTGAGCTCCCCCTTGCAGTCGTCGCGTTCCTTCAGGGCTTCAGCGTCCAGTTGCTCCTGAAGACTGGGCTCGGGGACGAGCTCGAACCGCAACTCGCAGCCGCCTTTGCCCCAATCGCCTGCCGGGAAGATGGCGATCCGGCGGACCGCCTGATGCTTCAGTGAGTGTAGGTACTGGTTGTCGCGCAGTTGGACTTCGTCTCGAGCCCGGGCGAGCGCCGTGTACAGCGAGTTCCAGACTGGGTCGGCGCATCCGCCCATGGCCAGAGCAAGCCTGTCGCGAGGTGACAGCTTCGGCATCGCGCCGCTACAGCTGCTGTTGACCCACGACCACGCTCCCCTCGCGTCCTCGGCACCAGTTGGGGCGGAGCCGGCCTTGCTGTCGAGATGGCTAACGCAGGCCTCGGCAAGGCGTATGAACTCCGCAAGGTGCGTCTTCCGGTCCTGCTCGAACAGCTTCTGCTGAGCCTCGACCATCAGTGCGCCGCCGACCCGACGCGTCTGGTTGTCACAGCCATCGATCAGGCGCAGCAGGGCAACAAGCTTGGGGAAGTCGACCTTCTCGGAAAGTCCGTACTTCTTCTGCGCGTCCAGGGGTGTAGCCAACTCCATATCGCGGTAGCAGCACTTGTTGCCTTCGCCTGCCCGTGTCCAGCCGGTTCGCCGCCGGTGGTAGGCGCACAAGTAGGCGACCTCTTTTGCCAGGCAGGCCCTTGCGTTCCACCCCAAGTCTTCGCCACACTTTGTCAGTCGGTAGAAGGATAGGAAATGGTGCAGCGACCGCACCTCGGACGGGAACAGCCGCACCAACTGCCCATCCGGGCGGGGTAGAGCATCTATAGTGTGGCCGCAGTCATGCAGTAGCAAGGCCGCGAGCAGTACGAAGCGTTCGTGTGCGTTGAGGAAGCGGCAGTCCTCGGAGTCCGGGCCATTCTCGATGACGCGGTCGAGGAGCGGCAGTAGCACCAACTGGGCGACTTCCAGCAGATCGCGGTGGTGTTCAGAGGCATGCCCGGCAGCCATGGGGAGCTTGTCGCCGAGCCAGATCAGCGGCCCTTGATCGCAGACTAGGCGCTCGAGCCTCGCGACGTAGTCGCCGGGAGCCCCCTTCAGAAGGTCATACACCACATGTAGGCTGTACTCCTGGAAGGGATCTATCTGCGTCTGCCGATCGTACAGCTTCTCAAAGATCGCTTGTGCCGGTGCTGGGTCGCTCTCGCTGCCCGCCACAGACTGCATCCGCGGGTCAAGCTTATCGCGGTAGCCTTCCCAGAGGACCGCTGAACGACGCAGTGCGTCCTCGCGATGCCAGAGCTGGAAGTCCAGTCCAATCGGGAAGGGAGGAAGCGTCGTGATCTCTGTTGAGCCCGAGAACAGGTAGTGCATTTCGTAGGGCCTGTCCATGAGCGCAGCGGCGATCGTGGCATACGGAATCAGCTCTTTGAACCCACCCGTTGCGTTGATGATGACACGAGAGCCGTCGTCCGTGCCCTCTTCTGCAAGTTGGTGTATGTGTTCGATGAGGTTGGGTGCCCCGGTCGTACGGAAGAGCTCCGGGTCCTCGACCTGCAGTCCCTCCACCGGTATGACCTTGATACCCTCGACCCGTCGCCACAGATCATAGGCCGCTTTGGCTGTGTCCTCCTTGCGGGCCTTGACGAACCGGCGGATGATCCTGGCACAGTCGCGTCCCAGCTTCGAACTGGACGCCAGGAGGTGGACTTCCAGGGATTCATCGGGAGGCAGCTTGTCCCGCAGCAGCAGATAGAGGTAGCTCAGCTCCTGTGGCAGGCGGTCCTGGTAGCTGTCGTCTCCACATGTCCGCCATTCCTTGACCTGCTTCTCTTCATCTAGCTTGGTCAGCTCCTTCAGAACCTCGCAGACCCGCTTGGCCTCGTGGGGCCGCTCTTTGAGGTTCCCGCACGCCGTGTTGAGGGAGGAGACACGGCCGCTGCCCCTCCTGCCTCCCGTGTTCTCAACCAGGGACGTACCCACGGTCATGATGACGCGGTGACGCATGTCATTCACCTTCCGCGGCTGCCCTCAGCTCCCCACCCAGCGAGGGTTTGTCTGGATTGCTCTTGCTTCGCTTGTCTAGCCACGATAGGTCTTTGAGCTTCCGCAGGAGGAGCGCGGCGGCCGCCCTCTTGGTCTCTCCTTCATAGGCGTTCAGCTTACAGAGTACCGTTCCCTTTTGGTTGATCTGTGGTGAGCCTTCCAGGAACTGGTCGGCCCAACGCTCCAAGGCCTCGAGAGGGGTCAACGGCGGGTCGGCAGCCGTGGGGGGCCCCTTGGCCGTCTCGCCGTCGCAGGTGAAGTACCCATAGCCGGCAGCCGTTTTGGCGCCGAACCCCAGCTCGGTGAGCCCTCCCACGAGCCACTTGCGCGCCGTTTGAACGTCGTCGTCGAGACTGGCGGGATGCGCTTTGGCAAGGGCGAACCGGAACCGCTCCTCTGGCGCCACAGTCAGGAAGTAGACCATGTTCGGGTTCTCCCAATCGCCTGGGGTCTGCGGAGACGATGGGTTGTAGTACTCTCGGTGGTGACTGTTGACTATGTCCACCTCGACCTTGGGCCACTGTGCCGGCCATGCCTCAAGGAAGACCACCGACCCTCCGGCACTCGTTGTTCCCATGATGCGTCGACGAGAGGGGTCGCTCTCACCCACTCCCATGCTGTCAGCGTAGGCAGTTGCCAGCCCCTTGAGGCCTGTGCCGGGGAGATAGGGGAAGCCATAGATGGGGTGCAGACAGAGGGCAGCGTTCTCCAGCCCCGTCGGACGAGACAGGTGCGCTGCCAGACGCCAGACCGTGCTCATCGTCCACTGGCCCTCTGGCTTCGCGCCAGCGGCAGCCGTCAGGTTGCTCCATCCGGCGAGAAGCGCTCCCCCGCACTGCGTATTCTGGAAGCTGTTGCACGCTCTTGAGATGTCGGTCAGGTGCTTCTTTGCATCTTCGCCCGTGAGGCTTCCGAACTGGTCGTTGGCGTAGGGGACGTAGGTATCGGTAAGCAAACCGGGGTGACGGCGCTGCGTCGGCCACCCTTTCAGTGCTTCCGTGGTCGGGTTCAGAACCGGGTAGGCCATCGCTCAGTTGCCCCCCTCGCCAGCGTTGTCTTCCTCGATGACGTCATCCGGCTCAATCCCCGCGCCCTGGAGGTACCGGCTCAGCCAGGATACGTAGGCCATGGCCTCCTCAGTCGCCCGCATCAGTAGGATCAGGTCCCCGTCCTTGATCCTGTTGATCAGCTCCAGAGCAGGATCGTCTCCCGGGGGCAGCCCCAAGTCTGCGAGCACAGCGCCCGCCAGGTCTGTCGCCGCCATCTTTCCGTCGTTGTCACGTGACCTCAGGAAGGCGAGGGCCTGCCCGATACCGCTGACATGGACGCGTGTCGAGGTCTGCCGAAGCGCGGTCAGGTAGGCTTTGGCTCCCCCATTGCTGTTCCATCGGTCTGGTGCCGCACCGAATCGATCCGTCAGGGCTTTCCAGGCCCGCTGTGCTCGCTGTTGCTCCGCGGTCCTAATCACCGCCACCACTCCCTGTCCATGTCCCGCCAAAGAAGCTGACATGGCAGAGCCCCTTGCCGGTGCTCGCGTCGCCACCGAACTGCAGGTACCTCCCGTGGATCCAGTCCTTCGTCTTGGTCAGCAGGGCGTTTGCGCCTTTGCTCTCCGCGGGCTTGTCGTCTGCTGTCTTCCCTCCATCGGTCTGATGGTCCCGATCGACCAGCAACACGGAGTACAGGACCGTCTCCGGGGGAAGGAACTCCTCATTGAAGAGTGCTCCCTTCCTGACGGTCTTCTTCTCATAGTCCAGGGCGTTACGCGTCACGACTTCGGTGCGGAACTGGACGAAGTAGGAGAAGACGTCATCGGGGACGATCACCAGCCGGTCCTTGGCAGCGGGCGCATAGGCAGCCAGGGCGTTCGCAAGATCCACGACGACCTGATTGTTGGGACTCTCGGTGTTGGCTTCCCACTTGAAGGAGAGGTCCTCCAGCACCGCCAAGTACCCACCGTCCTGATCGTCTTGTGGTGCCGGGAAGAACAACTCTGCCTGGCTCGGTGCGTATGCAGACGGTCTGCCGTTTTCGGGCATGGTCGGCTGATGCTGGGGCAGCGAAGGGCGATTGATACCGGCCAAGACGCAGTCCTCGCCGAAACGCTCCAGGACTGCCGGGCAGGTGACCAGCGCAAAGACGCCCTTGATGGAGCGAACAGGAAACAGCAGGATACGGGCGTCACTCACGGCCAGAGCGCCGGCATGCTCCCCGGCGCTCTCGACTGGAGGCCCGAACACGCAGGTTAGGAGGCTATTGGAGTCAGCCTGCTGGACCGACGTCCCGAGCTCTTCGGCCAGTGCTCGGCGTGCCTGATCTCGGAAGACACCCTTCATGCCGCCGCCCTGGTTCATGGGCCACTGCGTGTGTTTCTCACGCTGGATAGGAAGGTCGATCGCACCGATCCCAGTCCCGGCGCCCAGGTGCGTTGAGGTCAGCGCCCTCATGAAGGCGATGGTGCCGCTCAAGCTTGCCACACTCCTCTCAGACAGTACCCCCAGCCGGCTGCCCGGTCTTCGGGGTCATCGGAAATGCACGTTCCGTGTTGCACCGCAGGCGCTTGGTCCAGGAAGTAGACCGCTCCCGCCTGCACGGCATAGCGCGACTTCATCGGCAGGTTCGCCGCCAGATCCCAGCCAGAGAACGCCAGCGGCCTTCCAGTAGCGGCGGCGCGGATGGTCCCAACTGAACTCGGAGTCGGAGACCCGCCCCCAAACAGGGCCGGTGTTGCCAGATAGATTAGCGTGTTGACTGCTGAAGCAGGAGCGCTCCAGGGCTGCCAAGGCTTGTCAACGATCTCGACCCGGGCAACCTTGCCGTCGCCGCCCAGTCGCAGCCACGGACGCTCCATGACATGCTCGGGCATATGCTCGTACCCCGGACTGTCCAGCTTCAGGTCCACCTCCAGGTACCATCCCTTCTGGAGGCGGCTGAAGGTCGACGTGTACAGGAGGCCCTCGGCTGCCGTGCCGGTATCGCCGTCGATCGCAACGCCGACCCTGGTCTCTTTCAGGATCACTTCTTCGCCCGCGCTCTCGGCAAGGATTTGGTGCTCGGGCAAGGTGCCCTGCTCCAGGTATGCCTGCAGGTCACTCCCATGGATGAACCCATCGGGCAGAGGCTCCCAGTGGAGGTCGGACCCGGTGGCCAGGAGGGTCCTGGCCGGGCTGCTGCCCACGGTGACCGGCCTCAGGGACGCCGGCGTGGGCACGGGACCCGAAAGGTCTCTCACGATAGTCCTGGGGACTGGAAAGTAACGCTCGTCATCCCTCCCGAGGAAGGGTCCAATGATCTCGGCGTCGACAGGCCAGGCGGCACCGGCCACCTCTTTGAGCTTCGTCTTCAGGACCGGCCAGTATCCCGCGAGGCCGGTCTTGCGCCGGGCCTCCCGCATCGCGGTGCGGATGCCTCCGTAGTTGGCCCCACAGGCGTCGAGCAGATAGGTCCGCAGCGCACCGGCGATGGTCCGGGGTGGCGGAAACACGGACTCCGAGGCACCAGCTCCGGTGCCAAACCAGCGTGTCTCGCGGAACATCAGCACATCCACAGGATGCAGTCTCAGGGTCATCGGTGCCATGCTAGTCTCTCCCCCTGTCAAGGAAACTCGCGATCAGCCCGAAGGCCACGAAGGCCTCCAAGACCCTCGGGGGAAAGTCCACGTGGTCTTCGAAGGGGAACTCGTCTTCCTTCACGGACGGGGTACGCAACCGGTCGTAGCGTGCCTTCATCATCTCCCAGGTCCGCAGCCACAGGTCGGCCAGGTACTCGCGAGTCTTGGAGGCCGCCTCCTTGGGAGGGCAGTTGTCCAGAATCTCAGCTACCGTCGTCTGTTCGTCCTCCGTGAGGTGCAGACCACGGGTCGTCTGGCCGATCAGACAGCCGATCGCTGCGCTTTGTGCGTACCAGTTCCGGGTATCCGTCTGGAAGGCGGCGGTCTTCTGTAACCAGCGGTCAGAGACGCCTGCGTGGAAGAGACGCTGGAGCTTCAGCATCTCGTGCGTCATGCACCAGGGCAGCACGAGGCTCACCGCACCACCGGAGCGTTTGACCAGCTCGATCCCGAAGGAGTCCCGGCCCAGTTCCTTCGCGTTGTGCTCAGCCTGCCGGGCCGCGCGCAGGGCGCTGCGCAGATCGTACTTGTAGTGGACGATGGCCATCCCGGCGCTGAGAGTCGGCTTTCTGCCTTCCATGTCCGTGCCGAACTCCGGAAAGTCCTTGCGCAGTCCTTGTGCGCAAGGGAGGGCCTTCTCGAGAGGCACCATGTAAAGCGCGTCATCGCCGCCCGTGTAGACGGCAAACCCGTCGTGATTGCCAACGATCGTCTTTACGCTGCCGGCGTAGCCCTGGAGCGCCGTGCTCATGTCCCTCAGGAAGTCCTCACCGATGCTCCCCGTCTTCTCTCCGCCCAGCCACTTGCCCATCTCGTCGCCATCCTGCACGAGGATCGCGTAGTAGCGCGGTGGCGCGCCGAGCGTCTGTCCTTTCGCCTTTGCGAGCAGAGCGTTGCGCGCGGCCACCATGGCCTTGAAGGGTTCCTTGATCTGGGTCTCGGCGAGGCCGCCCTCGTCTGCCAGCCTCTTCGCGGTGAGGTTCATCTCGAGCAGGTACCGCCGTTCGGTGTCGGCTGCGTTCCCGAGGGCCTGTTGGAGGGCCGAGACGGCGTCCTCGAAGGCTTGGGCCTCTGCCCCGCACTTCTCGACGGCGGCCTTCCACCAAGACGCCGTAGCGATGGAGGCTGTGTCGGGGAACTCCTTGCCGACACGCTTTCGCAGGTCGGCGTCGAGCGTGCAGAACCGCTTCGTCAGGGCAGGCGCGCAGAGCCGATCGCGGGTTGTGAGTCTGATGCCCTCCGGAGAGACCTTGCGGGCCGCCCCCTCCCAGAACTCGTTGGCTTCGTTGAGGCCGACAGGGCCCATCTGCTCCCACTCGCCCATGATCGCGCACTTGTGGCGGCCGATTCCGTTGTCGCCGGGGAAGTGTCGCTGCAGCTTGCGCGAAGCCAGGACCTCCTGCATGGTCCGGAATTGCTGTCCCAGGTCGCCGGGGTCGGCCATTGCCTTACCGAGCATCGCCTGGTAGACAGCGGGGATCTGTGAGAGCTCCAAGGCCACCGTCTGGATGTCCCAGAAGTGCTCTACCTGGCAGTCCCAGCCCCTGTCCCAGCCGGGGCTGCTGCTCAGCTTCTTCCCTAGCTCCTTGTGTACGGTGTCGGCAACTTTCTCCCAGCGCTCTTGGACAGCGTTGCGGCACGCCTCGGCAGCCGTCTCAGCGGCGTCAAGGCTGTCGAACCTCGCCAGGAACAGGTTGGGGATGTGGTCCGACCAGCCTGCGGCGGGCTTTGCAGGGAAGATCGTCGTGCCGCCCTCGCCCTCCACCGTCTCAAGGGCAGCGCGGGTGAGGTGGCTCAGCAACGCAGAGCCCGACTTGAGGTCGCGCACGCTCCGTGCGGCTTCGATGAAGCTCTGCACCGGGGTCAGACTGAAGGAGAAGAGAGCTCCGCTCATAAGATCACCGTCCAGCCACTCGCGACGTAGCCTTTGAAGGTTGTTGTGACGACGACCCCGGCGTTGTCTTTGCCGCTAACGCTTACGGCAGCCGGTGCGAACAGCGGAGCTGCCGCTGCCTGCATGGCTGCGGCATCGGGTTTGGCCACGTCGCTATGGACGAGCGCTGTTTTCGGCCCGCGGGTGAACTTGAGGTCGTAGTCGTCCGGCAAGAAGAGCGACGGGAGCCAGACCACCAGTGGTACATGCTTGCCGTTGTTCAGCTTCAGAACCTTGAAGATAAGCGGGGAAGCTCGACGTTGTTGTCCGTGGTCCTTGGGGCCGACTGGATCGCCTGGACCGAAGACCTCATAGAAGGCCTTCTCGCCCGTGCTGCTGAACTGGTAGTTGTGCGGAGCCCCGAAGACCACGCCCTTCGTGGCAGGGGGCGCCGGCGTACCGACGCCGCTCCCCAGGTAGCCTTGAGTAAGCTGCAGATCATCTCCCATTGGCTTGTCGTTCTCCGTGTGCCTGAAGACGGTCCCCAGCAGACGTCGGTAGTCGTAGAAGAGATGGCCAGCCTGCCTGAGGGTCTGCTCCCAGCCGCTGTCACTGGCGGAGCCCGCGGCGATCTTGGTCTCACTACTGAAGGCCGTGTGGAGGGGCGGTGTCGCAGGTCTCGGCACCCCAAGCGTCCGCAGCCCCTGCTCAAGGGCGACTGCGAGTGCCTCCGCGTCCTCACAGGCGGCTAGGTCAGGCAGTGTCACCTGGCCCTGAGGCTCAGGTGACGCAGGCACGGCATGAGGGACGCCCTGAAGCTGCAGGCTTCCAAAGCCCCTGCGGTTCCTTCGGCCGAAGCCGCCGAAGGCTGAGAGGAGCCACAGGGCACCCAGCACCTCTGCCCACTGCTGTGAAGTGAGGCGAGAAGCCACGAGACGGAAGCGGAACGTGCCCCCTGCCTTGATGCGGGGGTCACCTACCCAGCAGTCCCCCTCCTTGCGCCGGCCGTCAGCCCCATACACCATGTAAAAGAGGGGGCTTTGCTTGTTGGGCCCGTAGGGGGCCAGTGTCTCTCTTTGCCACTCCCCGCCTGCCGGCACCACCCGCAGGCCCTGGCCACCTTTGGTGTCCTTGCCGCGCTTGTAGGAGGTCGAGCCGAAGATCGCCGCCTCTGCGTCGAACAGATCTTCCTCGACCAGCTCAGGATGCATCGCCCGCCACCAGAACCGCAGCAAGGCCTTTAGGGTTGGTGGTCGCAGACCCTCCGGCTGCGCACGGTCCGCTCCACCAGCGTACGCCGGTGTTACCAACTCAAAAGTCACATCGATGGCGTTCAAGGGCAACACCTTCCGTGACCGTCGGCGTTTCTGGGCGGTATGTCCGGCCCACCGCCGCAGGTCTAGGATATTGAACCTCTGATCCCATATGCATCACGCTGAGAAGGCTAATTCAGCAACTAAGCAACCATACCTTCTTGCTACTGGACTAGATGCAGTTTTTTTTTTGCGCATCGTGTCCAGCAGCTCCTCGAGGTCAACGAGGATCGTCCAAAACTCTCAATAGGTACTTTCAGATGGCTTGGTGGACGTGGATATCTACGGACCTTGCTCTATACGTACAGGGGGTGTCTTCGAGGTAACCTGGGGAGATGTCACGCCCCTGGGCTGAGCGCCTGAGGTGGGCTGCAGCCCTGCCTTCAAACAGGCCCCCAAACGGCCCCTGGAGGCCACCGGAAGGGCCACTTTGCGAGCCGACTTGCTAACCTCCGCGGGCTGGGCAGCGACAGTCCCAAGAGGCGGTTGCGAATGAACTTGTCCGGACTTACCGGCTCTCCCCTCATCTTGCTGTAACCTCAGCCGGCTTCCCATGGGCCTGAGGGCTCGGCTGTGCAATCCTCCCATCTAGGACTGCCACAGGGTCACACACGCCAGACCCCGCCATGCATGCCTTCTCTATGGGGCCAAGGTCCAATAGCGCCAGGCACCACCAGGGGCTATTGTATCGTCGTGGGTGTCGTGATCTGGACGATGGTGAAACGATCCAGGCGGACCCTCTGCGCCGGGACACCAAGGGCACAGCAGAGCGACAGCTGAACCCGCGCAGGCGAGTTCGCAGGCGAAGCGGCAGTCGCGTGCCCTGCTGCTTGGGCTTGCCGCGCAGCAGAGACTGGGTCCCGTGAGGGAGGGGCAGACATGGGTAGAGGCCACATGCTCCGTGCGAGTGCCCTGGCGGCGATGGTGGTGTTGCTCGGGATCATGAGCGCCGCGGAAGGTGGCCCGAGCTGCCACCGGTTGCGCTCGAGGCGCTCGTCACCGCCGCAGCACCGACCGGCCAAGCACAGCAGGGGTCGCCCGTGTCCAAGGAAGACAAGACGGGGACCAATCCCGTCAACTTCCAAAACACCATGGTCCTGTGGAACGAGTACCGGGAACTCCCCGGCAACCACTACTTCAACCAGGCCGTTTTCGAGTTGCGTCAGCCAATCCAGAACTCCGGCGCGGAACTCCGCCTCCGTGTGCCAATGGTGGCCTCTGATCTCTCCGGTGACACTGAGTTCGGCCTTGGAGACATCGCCCTCCGGTACCTCAGGTCCGTCAAGCTCACCCGCAAGTACGCCTGGGCCGCCGGCCTGGAGACCTTCTTCGACACCGCCAGCGACGCCTCGCTAGGTACAGGCAAGTACCAATTGGCGCCAGTGGTCTACTACGTCATGTTCCTCGGGCCGGGGCGGCTGATCGCTCCAGGCTACCAGCACAACCTCTCAATCGGCGGCGACGATGACCGCGAGGACATCAACTCAGGCTGCCTCGACCTGTACTGTCTCCAGATGGCCAAGGGCGGGAAGTCCTGGGTGATGCTCGACCCGGGCCTGATCATCAACTACGAGGACGACAACGCCATATCCGGCTACCTGAAGGTGGTCCTGGGCTCCGCCATCGGCGGCGGTGCCAGCACCTACCTGAAGCCGGCGATCGGAATCGGCGGCGACCGCAGCATGGACTGGAGCCTAGAGTTCGGTTTCAAGAGGATCTGGTAACTCGGTTTGCGTTACGACGGTAGCTTTTGGAGTGCATGACCAACATGCTCGCCAACACTCGCCCGCCGTCCTTTCATCTGATGGCCAAGCCGGCCGGCGCGGCATGCAACCTCAGCTGCGCCTACTGCTTCTTCCTCAAGAAGGGCGCTCTCTACCCAGACGGCCCCGCGCGGATGTCGGAGGAAGTGCTGGAGAGCTACCTGCGGCAGACCATCGAGGCACAGCAGGTGCCCTTCGTGACGATCGCCTGGCAGGGCGGAGAGCCCACGCTGATGGGCCTCGACTTCTTCCGCCGATCCGCCGAGATCGAGAAGCGGTACCTGAGGCCCGGGACAGCAGTCGAGCGCACTCTGCAGACCAACGGCATCCTCCTCGATGCCGAGTGGTGTGAGTTCCTGCGCGAGAACAACTACCTCGTTGGCCTGAGCCTCGACGGACCACGCGACCTCCATGACGCCTACCGCCGCGACAAGTCCGGCAAGCCCACCTTCGATCGCGTTCTCCGCGCCGCGCGGCTGATGCAGGAGTACGGAGTGGAGTTCAACCTCCTGTGCACCGTCAACCGGCAGAACGGCTCGCAGCCCCTGCGAGTCTACCGGTTCTTCCGCGATGAGTTAGGTGCTCGCTATCTCCAATTCATCCCCATCGTCGAGCGCGACAACGCGAACGGGTTCCAGCAGGGAGACAAGGTCACGGAGCGCTCCGTGCGGCCGAAGCAATGGGGACGGTTCCTGATCGAGGTCTTCGACGAGTGGGTGCGGCATGACGTGGGTGAGGTGTTCGTGCTCAACTTCGACGGCCCGCTGGCCAACTGGCTTGGATCGCCCTCCACCTGTGTGTACCGGCCAACCTGCGGGCAGGGAATGGCTCTCGAGCGCAACGGCGATCTCTACTGCTGCGACCACTACGTCGAGCCCGACTACCTGCTGGGCAACATCCTGGAGACCCCGCTTGTGGAGCTTGTGGCCTCCGAGAAGCAGTTCCGCTTCGGCCAGAACAAGCGGGATACGCTTCCGAAGTACTGCCTGCAGTGCGAGGTGCTCTTCGCCTGCAACGGTGAGTGCCCCAAGAACCGCGTCCTGCGAACACCGGAGGGGGAACCGGGACTGAACTACCTGTGCGCCGGCTACCGGGCGTTCTTCAACCACGTCAACCAGCCGATGCAGCTCATGGCCGAACTGCTGCGAAGGGGCCGGCCAGCCTCGGAGGTGATGGGGCTTCTCGATCAGATCGAGGCAGCCAGGCCCAGACAGGGGCAGGCTGCGGGCCAAAAGTAGTCTCGCTCCCGGGGCTGCGGCAAGCGGTAGCAGCCTTGCCCTGACGTGAGGCAGTTGCCGCACCGGGCTCCGCCTCGCACAAGAGCCTGGTGGAGGCCTTGTCGGATTCGCCGTAGACGGATTCTGCGCACTCAAGAAGGAGGAGCTGAAATGGCGGAGGCCAGAAAGCCGAACGTCCTGATCATCTGGGGGGATGACATCGGGTGGTTCAACGTCAGTGCCTACAACCTGGGCCTCATGGGGTACCGAACGCCCAACATCGACCGCATCGCCAGGGAGGGGATGCTGTTCACGGACTGGTACGGGCAGCAGAGCTGCACCGCGGGACGGGCGGCCTTCATCACCGGTCAACAGCCCATCCGTACCGGCCTGACCAAGGTCGGCCTGCCGGGAGCTGAGATCGGCATCCAGCCCGAGGACCCGACCATCGCCGAGTTGCTGAAGCCACACGGCTACGTCTGCGGGCAGTTCGGCAAGAACCACCTGGGAGACCGCGACGAGTTCCTGCCCACGGTCCACGGCTTCGATGAGTTCTTCGGCAACCTGTACCATCTGAACGCCGAGGAAGAACCCGAACTCCCGGACTACCCCAAGGACCCGAGGTTCAAGGAGAAGTTCGGCCCCCGCGGGGTGCTGCATGCCTGGTCCCAACCCGACGGCACGCAGAAGATCGAGGACACCGGCCCCCTCACCAAGAAACGCATGGAGACGTTTGACGAGGAGGTGACGGCGGCCGCCCTCGACTTCATCGAGCGGCAGCATGCCGCCGGCGAGCCGTTCTTCTGCTGGTGGAACTCGACCAAGATGCACGTTTGGACTCACCTCAAGGAGAGTGCGGTGGGGGTCACGGGCATGGGGCTCTACCCGGATGGCATGGTCGAGCATGACAACCATGTAGGCCAGCTGCTGGACAAGCTCGACGAGCTCGGCATCGCCGACAACACGATCGTGATGTACTCGACCGACAACGGTGCGGAGGTCATGAGCTGGCCCGACGGTGGCGCCACTCCCTTCCGCGGCGAGAAGGGGACCAACTGGGAGGGCGGCTGGCGCGTTCCCTGCGTCATGCGCTGGCCGGGAGTGATCAAGCCTGGGAGCATCAGCAACGAGGTCTGCTGTCACCAGGACATGCTTCCGACGCTCGTCGCCGCTGCCGGCGATCCCGATATCGTGGAGAAGCTGAAGAAGGGGCTCAAGGTCGGCAACAAGGAGTTCAAGGTCCACATTGACGGCTACAACATGGTGCCCCTGTTCTCCGGAGAGACGACGGAGAACCCGCGGCAGGGGTTCATCTACTGGAGTGACGACGGCGACCTGCTGGCGCTGCGGGTGGGGGACCGCAAGATCCACTTCATGGAGCAACGCGCCCAGGGCGCTGACGTCTGGTCCGAGCCGTTCGTCCCCCTGCGGGCACCGAAGCAGTTCCACCTTCGGAGTGACCCCTTCGAGAGCGCGGACGTCTTCGCGGAGATGTTCTACATAAAGTGGTCGATCGATCACCTCTGGGTCTACGTTCCGGCACAGGCCATTGTGGCCAAGTTCATCGAGAGCCTCCAGGAGTTCCCCCCACGGCAGAAGTCCGCAAGCTGGGCCGTGCAGGACATCGTGCACAGGCTGACACAGGGCGCGCGAGGCAACGCCTAGGCGACCCCACCCGTGGCCTGCCTGCAAGCGCCGTCTCGGCAGGCCACGGGTGAAGAAGGGAGACAGCAGCATGGCAGACAAGAAGCCCAACTTCCTCATCATCTGGGGAGACGACATCGGCCAAACCAACCTCAGCTGCTACAGCAAAGGGGTCATGGGCTACCACACGCCCAACATCGACCGCATCGCCAACGAAGGCATGCTGTTCACCGACTACTATGGTCAGCAGAGCTGCACCGCGGGCCGGGCGGCCTTCATCACCGGCCAGAATCCCTTCCGCACCGGCCTGACCAAGGTTGGAGTGCCGGGTGCAGACCTGGGGCTGAGGCCCGAGGACCCGACCCTGGCCGAGTTGCTCAAGCCGCAGGGCTACGCGACGGCGCAGTTCGGCAAGAACCACTTTGGCGACAAGGACGAGATGCTGCCCACCAACCACGGGTTCGATGAGTTCTACGGGAACCTGTACCACCTCAACGCCGAGGAGGAGCCCGAGCTTCGCGACTACCCGCCAGCGTCTGACTTCCCCAACTTCCGGAAGAACTTCGGTCCCCGCGGCGTGATACACAGCTTCGCGGACGGCCGCATCGAGGACACCGGCCCTCTGACACGGAAGCGAATGGAGACGATCGACGACGACATCGCAGAGCACTCGATGAAGTGGATCGAGGACCAGGCCAAGGCGCGCACGCCGTTCTTCATCTGGGTCAACTTCACCCACATGCACCTGCGCACCCATGCCAAGCCTGAGAGCCTCGGCCAGTCCGGGCGCTGGCAATCCGAGTACCACGACGTCATGATCGACCACGACAAGAACGTCGGCGCGATCTTGGACAAGATCGATGAGCTTGGCATCTCCGAGGACACCCTCGTCTTCTACAGCACAGACAACGGGCCGCACACGAACTCCTGGCCCGATGGCGGCACGACGCCCTTCCGCAGTGAGAAGAACACCAACTGGGAGGGCGCCTTCCGTGTGCCGGCGCTGGTGCGCTGGCCCGGCAAGATCAAGCCCGGTTCAGTCTGCAACGAGATCATGAGTCATCAGGACTGGGTAACGACTATCCTGGCCGCCGCCGGGGACCCCGACATCAAGGACAAGCTGACGAAGGGCCACGAGGCCTGCGGGAAGACCTTCAAGGTCCACCTCGACGGCTACAACTTCCTTCCCTACCTTCTGGGTGAGGAGAAGAAGGGTCCGCGTCCGGGCTTCATCTACTTCTCCGATGACGGCGAGCTCGTCGCCCTGCGCTTCGACAACTGGAAGTTCGTGTTCGCCGAGCAACGCGCACAGGGGCTCATGCGGATCTGGTCCGAACCCTTCGTGCCGCTGCGGATCCCCAAGATCTTCAACCTCCGATGCGACCCCTACGAGCGGGCCGATATCACCTCCAACACCTACTATGACTGGATCTTCGACCACCTCTTCCTCGGGGCCGCCGCGGCGGTAATTGTCGAGGAGTTCGTGAAGACCTGTGTTGAGTTCCCGCCGCGACAGAGGCCCGCGAGCTTCACCGTCGACCAGATCCTCGAGAAGCTGCACAACCCGCACGCCGGCTCAGGCTAGCCGGCCGCGAACACGAACCGGGACAGGAGGGAGCATCCCATGGGCTTTCTGGAATCCTGGCACGATGGGGACGCCAAAGGCTCGATCGTCGAGTTCGTGGAGGCTGTCACGACACCCGGTAGCCCGGACTTTGTGCCCTCGGTCGAGCGTGTAGCTGCCTTTGATAACGACGGCACCCTGTGGTCGGAGCAGCCGGTGGCCTTCCAGCTACTGTTCGCCATGGATCGCATCCGCGACTTGGCCCGAGACCATCCCGAATGGAAGACGCAGCAGCCCTTCCAGGCCGTCCTCGAGAACGACCAGAAGGCTCTCGCCGCAGGAGGAATGCCCGCACTGGCGCAGCTACTCGCGGCCTCCCATGCGGGGAACACCACCACGGAATTCGATGACGTAGTCCATTCGTGGATCACGACGGCCAGGCACCCCAGGTTCGACCGGCACTTCACGGAACTCGTCTACCAGCCGATGCTGGAGCTGCTGGACTACCTCCGGGCGAAGGGTTTCCGCACCTACATCGTCTCCGGTGGGGGCATCGAGTTCCTGCGAGTCTGGGTCGAGGCCGCCTATGGTATCCCCCGCGAGCAGGTCGTGGGCAGCAGCATCAAGACCGAGTTCGTGATGACGGAGAAGGGCCCGGAGCTGCGGCGTCTCCCGGAGGTCGACTTCTTCGACGACCGGGAGGGCAAGCCCGTCGCGATCAACAGGTTCATCGGTCGGCGGCCACTCGCTGCCTTCGGCAACTCAGATGGAGACCTGGCGATGTTGCAGTGGACTGCCGCCGGAGAGGGACGCCGTCTTCCGGTGCTGATCCACCATACCGACGCAGACCGCGAGTGGGCCTACGACCGCGAGGCCGGAGCAAGTTCACTGGACAAGGCTCTCGACGAGGCCGCTGCGCGCGGCTGGCCGGTAGTCGACATGGCCAGGGATTGGCGGGTCATCTACCCACCGCAAGCATGATCCGCGGACCCAGGCCGTCGGGTCAGGCGTCGCCTTGAGCTGATGGCCCGTGGCAACGTATCGATTGGTGCACAGAGTCCCGCCCGGCGCTCAACCTACGCCGCGCGGGACTCTGTGTGTTGGTGGGAGGACGCGACCCTGGGCCGTGCGTCAACCAACCTGCCGGGAGGCCGAGCGGCCTTACTGCGACGACGCCTTCCCGAGCGGAAGCGCAAGCGAGAAGACGCTGCCCACGCCGAGCTCACTCTCAACCCAGATTCGGCCACCGTGGGCCTCCGCTACCATCTTGCAGAAGGTCAGCCCCAGGCCTGTGGACATCTTCCGACCGGCCTTGCGCGTCTCCACCTGGCCGAACTTCTCGAAGATGCGCTCAAAGGCTTCCTCCGGGATGCCCTCGCCCGTGTCGCGGACGGCAAAGCACAGGGCGTTGTCCTCAGGGCTATGGCGGACGGCCAGCGTGACACTGCCCTGGGGAGTGAACTTGATCGCGTTGCCCAGCAGGTTGACGAGCGTGCGTCGCAGCTTCTCCTCATCGGCCTGCAGAACCGGCAGAGACTCCGAGATCTCCACTCCCAGCTCCAGCCCCTTCTCCTGGGCCAGCGTCGCAACCTGATTGACGCAGCGCTGAGCAAGTGCAGCCGCGTTCACCTCGCTGCGCTCAAGCTCCATCTGACCGCTCTCCATCTTGTTGATATCGAGCAGATCGTTGATCATCCCCAGCAGCGTATGGCCGCCCTCGATGGATACCGTCAGCAGCTCCTGCTGCAGATCGTCCAGCTCGCCGAGGGTCTCCATCGTCTCCAGGCCGGTGATGATCGAGGTGAGTGGCGTTCGCAGGTCGTGCACGATCATGTGCATCAGGCTGTCTCGGAGCTCCTCCAGCTCGCGCAGTTGCTCGTAGCTTTGCTCGAGTTGCCGGTGGTGCTCGGCGGCCTCGACCTGCAGGCGCCGGAGCTTCAGATGAGCGCCGACGCGTGCTCGGACCTCCTCGAACTGGAAGGGCTTCGTCACGTAGTCCAGGCCTCCCACCTCGAAGGCCTTGACCTTGTCGCTCGTGTCGCTCAGAGCACTGATGAAGATGACGGGGATGTCGCGCAGGTCGTCGTTGTCTTTGAGTCGCTCGCAGACCTCATACCCGTTCATCTCCGGCATCATGATGTCAAGCAAGATGAGGTCCGGCGGCTCACTCTCCGCGGCGCGCAGGGCCAGCTCACCGCTGGGTACCGGACGCACCGTGAAGCCCTGTTCCTTGAGCATCGCTGCCAGGACCTGCAGGTTGGCCGGCGTGTCATCCACGATCAGCAGATTCGGTGCCGGTGCAGCCTCGGTGGCCTCGGCCATGTCGACTACTCCTCTCTTGTGAAGAGCGCGAGCAGAGCATCGTACTGGTAGGACTGGGCTAGTCTCTCCAGAGCGACGGCGAGGGAGGGGTCCTGTGCGGCGACCTCGCCGATCATCTCCAGGAGTTGGTCCAGGTTGGCGTTCACGGTGGCGGTGCGCATACGTACAACAAGCTCAGCCGGTAAGCCCTCCAGATCGGCAGAGGTCGGACCCGCCGACGCCTCTGCGGCAGCCCTTGGTCCTGCGGCTTCGTCCTCATAGAGGTACTCGACACCCAGATGCTCCGCGAGCCGCGAGAAGAGCTCGTCCTCGCGATAGGGCTTGCCGATGATCGCGTTTGCGCCGGCAGCAACCACGCGATCGCGCTCCTCAGCGAAGGCGCTGGCGGTCACGGCGATGATCGGTGTGTGCGCACCCTCCTCCATGTTACGGATCCGCTGAATTGCCTCATAGCCATCCATGACGGGCATGCGCAAGTCCATCATCACCAGGTCGAACCGGGACTTCTCGAAGGCGGCCACTGCCTCTGCACCGTTCGTCGCCTCGAAGGTCTGGAACCCGACGGCCCGCAGCAGTTGCGAGAGCAGCTCGCGGTTCTCCAGCCGGTCATCCGCAACCAGGACCCGAAAGGCCGGCTGTCCGGGCTTCAGACCGATCACTCGCCGTGCCTCAGTCGCAGAGCTGAAGGCGGCCGCCTCACTCTCCTGCAAGGGGAGGTCGAACCGGAAGGTGCTGCCCTTGCCGAGAGTGCTCTCGACGGTGATCTCGCCGCCCATCAGTTGGATGAAACGCTGGCTGATCGCCAGGCCCAGACCGGTGCCGCCGACTCGAGCGCCGCCGGAGCTCTGCTCGAAGTACCCGAAGATGCGGGTGCGCTCCTCCTCGGCGATGCCCATCCCGGTGTCCTCGACCTCGACGACGAGGCGAGGTCCGGAGGCCTCGGTGCGGGCTCCGACTCGCAGGGCGATGCCGCCCCTGTCGGTGAACTTCACGGCATTGCCCAGGAGGTTGATGAGGACCTGGCGCAGCTTGTTCTCGTCGGTCACCACGTAGCGTGGCACCCCGGGCGCCACCTCAACCGCCAGCCTCAACTGCTTGGCCTCCGCCCGCACCTGAAGCATCATCCCCAGGTCCTCCACCAGGGCGTGTAGGTCGAAGGGCGCCGGGTTCAGTGTGGTGCGCCCGGCCTCGATCTTGGACATCTCAAGGACATCGTTGATAAGCGACAGGAGATGCTCGCCGCTGCGACTGATGGTCTCGAGGCGCTGCCGCTGCTCGCCGCTAAGTGACGGGTCGCGCAGCCCCAGTTGCGTGAAGCCGAGGATGGCATTCATGGGTGTCCGGATCTCGTGGGACATGTTGGCAAGGAAGGTGCCCTTGGCCCGGCTGGCCTGGTCGGCCGCCTCCTTGGCCTGGGCCAGATCCTCCTCGAAGCGCTTGCGCTCCGTGATGTCACGGATGCACTCGATGGCGCCTGCGATGCCGCCGTCCGCTCCGTATAGTGGGGCCGCGGTGGCGGAGAGAAACACCTCATGGCCTGCGAGCGCGGGGACGTAGGTCTCGCCCTGGAGCACGCCACCCAGGCGCTGCAGACCGGCGTACTCGCCCTCGAACTCTGCGCTCGGATGCAGGACGAAATCCGCGAGGATGGGCCTGCGCTCGCCATAGAAAGGTAGCGCATACTCGTAGTCGCCCTTCCCGAGGATCTCCGCGGCGGTGACACCGGTCATGGCCTCCATCGCGCGATTCCACGCGGTCACACGACCCTCGCGGTCGATGACCAGGGTCGGGTCGGGCAGGAAGTCGAAGACGTCACGCAGCAACCGTTCCGTGGCCCGCCGCTCCGCTTCCAGTTTCCGCTCCTGGGATATGTCTTCCAGCGTGCCTTCGAGGAAGCGCGGTTCGCCCGCCTCGTCCTGTACCAGTCGGGCGTGGAGGCGCACCGGGTAGACCTCACCGTTGGCTCGTCGGAAGTCCACCTCAAAGCCCGACACCGGACCCCTCAAGACAGCACACAGTAACCGGCGTCGATCGTGCGCAGTGGCGTAGAGGTTCTCGAGGCCGATGGCGTTGGCCTGTTCTAGGCTGTCTACCCCGAGAGAGCGAAGCAGTGCCGGATTGGCCTCGCTGATGAGGCCGCCGCGCTCCGTTCGAAAGATGCCGATGGGTGCGTTCTTGACGAACTCCCGAAAGCGACTCTCGGAGGCAGCCAGGGCCTCCTCCGCTCGCTTGCGGTCCGTCAGGTCCGTGATGATCTCGACCGCGCCGATGTAGTTGCCGTCGGCATCGTGAAGCGCCCGGGCACATCCCAGCAGGTAGCCTTCCCGTCCGCCGAGGGGCAGGTACGTCTCGCCGATCAGCACAGATCCCTCGCGGTGTACGCTGGCGTACTTGGTCGCAAGTTCCTCGAGTGGCCGCTGGACGAGGTCGATCAGGATCGGGCGGCGCTCGCCGTAGAAGGGGAGCGCGTACTCGTAGTTGCCCTTGCCCAGCATCTCCTCGGCCTTGCACCCCGTCATCCGCTCGAGGGCCCTGTTCCAGGCCGTCACGACGCCGTCACGATCGATGACCAGGCACGCGTCGGGCAGCAGCTCAATCAGGTCGAGAAGGCGACGCTCCGACTCGGCCAGGGCCTGGACGGCACGACTGACCTCGGTGGCATCCACGCCCACTGCAAGGCTGCCGGTGGTGTTTCCCGCGGCGTCGGTGAGGTTCGCGGTGTGCCACGACAGCGTCCGATGCTCGCCGCTCTTGCTACGGAGAACCGTCTCGAAGTGCTCGAGGCCCTCCCTGGTCTGGGCGGCCTCCCTGGCCCGATCAAACACCTCGTGCCGGTAGTGCATGTCCGGGAAGAGCCGGCGCCAGACGCCACCACGGCCGAGAACCTCGTCACGTGAGTAGCCCGAGAGGCGTTCAGCGCCGCGGTTCCAGAAGGTCACCTTGCCCCGGGCATCCAGCGCATCGATCCAGACCATCGGGGTGTCGAGCATCTCGCGCTGAAACTGCATCAGTGCGGCGGTCTGCTCATCTGCCCGCTTGTGGCGCATCATGGCGGCCAGCGCCTCGGCCACCATCCGCAGGAAGCTCTCATCAAGGGCGTTCCGCTGGTATCCCGGCGCGACGAATAGGCACGCAACGCCGAGGAGGTTGTCGCCCAGCAGAATCGGCACACAGTAGTGCTGCAGCCCGCTTACCTCCTCGGGCACGGCGACGCGCTGGGGCTCGGAACCGTCGGCGAAGAGCAACTGGCGGGTCACGGCGGCTTGCCCGCAGACGCACTCCCCGAAGGGCACGCGGGCGCAAGCCTCGATCATGGCACCGGGCAGGTCGCGCTGCGCCCGCATGACCAACTCGCTCGTGTCCTCGTCTACCTCAAGGATGCAGCCGCGCCCGGGGTCTGACAGCCAGGACAGGCCCAGGACAAGGTCCAGCGCCTCCGTGAGCATCTCGGTCAGGGGGAGTTCGGTCAGGATGAGGTGCAGCAGGGCGCCGAGCACCTGCTGGTACTCGCGGCTGCGCTGCAGTTCGTCACGGACCTGCTGTCCGGCGTCCATGGTGTCCTTCCCCGGAGCGACATCCTCCGATAGCGCACTGTGCCCCTTAGCCTTCTCCTCGTGCCTTGCCGTTGCCCTGGACCTTACGAGGGAACGGGCCCGACGGCGTCCGGCGACGCGAACAGCCTGCCCAGGCCTCGCACCTTGAAGGCCAGGAGCACAAGCAGGAGGCCGAACAGCACGGCATACAGGGCGATCACCCACAGCAGGGCGATTGCGCTTGCGCTGGGCTGAGCCATGAGGATCGCGCCGAACAGCACAGAAACCACGCCGGCAACGATGAGGCGCCACTCACCGGTGGTCTCCTTGCGCAGCGCGATCGCGACGACGACCTTCAGGAAGCCGGTGAGAATCGCCCAGGCTGCGATGCAGAACAGGATCGCGAGGCCCATGGCGGCCGGCGCTGCAAAGGCCAGGATGCCGACAAGGACACCCAACAGCCCCTCGATGAGCAGCAACCACCAGTTATCATCCTGTCTGCGTCCGGCCAGGGCGATCGCGATACTGAGAAGGCCGTCGGCCAGGGCGTAGGCGCCGAAGAGCAGAACCAGCGCCGCGAGAGAGATCCCTGGTTGCAGCCATGCGAGCACACCGAACGCGATCGCGACGAGGCCACGCAGCAGCAACACCCACCAGTTCCGGCACAGAACGGCAGCCAGTCGATGCTCCACTTCCGATCCTCTCCCTTCGGTTGGTGTCTGGGGCCGGCTACGGCTCTGGAGACGCTTTCCCGACAGTTGCACGGGCGCAGTCGCGGGAGGTCGGGCATCGCCAGAGCTAGAGAGAGTCCTCAGGCAGTGCCCTGGTGAGTGCGTCGAGGAGTTGCTCTTCGGTGAAGGGCTTTCTCAGGAAGGCGTAAGCTCCACGCCGCAGCCCGATCTCCTCAGGCTCTGTTCCCTCGTGCGCCGTGATGAGCACAATGGGGACCCGGCGTCCGCTGTCAATCAGGACCTGCTGCAGCTCAAGTCCGGTCATCTCCGGCATCTGCACATCGACGACCAGGCACGACGGCTCGGTACCGCTCTCGGCCAGGAAGTCGAGGGCCGAGCCGTACGTGATCGCCTCCAGACCCATCGAGCGGAGGAGGCGCTCGAGCGCTACACGGACGTCCGGGTCGTCATCGATGACTGCGACCAAAGGTGGAACCACCAGGCTGTCCCCTCCGTCCGACCCGGTTGCAGCGCTGACGTGGTCGCCGTCCGGAACGCCTCTCCACCACGGCAGGCCAAGGAACCATACTAATGATAGGCCCACTCGGCTGCCGGTGCATATGGGACGTTAGGGCAATGGGCAGGCTGGAAGGGTATGGGGCCGCTGAGGGGAGAGTGCGGCGTTTACCCCGCCGGTTCGAAGAGAGGCATGCGCAGCTCGAAGCGTGCGCCGCCTCCCTCGCGGGGAAGGGCATGAAGGCTGCCGCCGTGGGTGATGGCAATCCAGCGGGAGATGGGAAGGCCCAGGCCGACGCCGCCTACCTTGGTGGTCATGAAAGCGTCGAAGACACTCTCGGGGCGATCCTGGGGCAAGCCGTGGCCGGTGTCCTCGACGATCAGAACCGCGGCTTTGTCCTCCCTGCAGCAACTGACGGTCACCTGTCGCGAGGCGGTTGGCTGAGCCTCGACGGCGTCGAAGGCGTTCATGACCAGGTTCAGGACAACCTGCTGGAGCTGCACACGGTCTCCCGCGACCGTAGGGTGGCAGTTAGCCTGGAGGATGCGGAAGTCAACTCGGCGCCTTACGGCTTCGGTGGTGAGAACGTGGGTCACCTCGCCCACCGCGGCACAGAGGTCGACCCGCTCAGTTCGGGGCTCACTTCGGCGCAGATGGTCGCGCATGTGGGCGATGATGGCGCCGGCGCGCAGCGCCTCATCGGTGATGTCTGCGACGATCTCCTGGAGCTCCTGCAGGTCGGGCTTGGCGCCGGCAAGAAAGTGTGCGGCGGCCCGTGCGTTGCTGGCGATGGCGGTGAGAGGCTGGTTAAGCTGGTGGGCGAAGGCGGCGGCCAGTTCCCCGGTGGTCATCACGCGCGCAACGTGGGCGAGACGATCATGCAGTTCGCGGGCAGCAGCATCGCTCTGCTGGCGCTCGATGGCCTTGCCGATGAGGTCTGCCACCACGCTCACGCGGCGGATCAGGGCCTCGGGCCATTCCCTGCTCCGGCCAATCGTCTCGAAGCCGAGCGCGTGGCTCACCTTGCCGTCTACTCTGATGGGGATGCTCAGCTGCGCCCCGACCTTGTAACGCTCAAACCAACGCCGTTCGGTGACGGCCTCCGCAGGCAGATCCTTCTCGCCCCTTGTGATCGCGATGATCTCGCCCCTCAACAGCCGACTCGCATGCCAGTGAGCTCGATGGTCCGGCGCGGTGTCCTCCACCAGCGGTGCCAGTTCGGGCCGCACAGCGAAGAGGTGCTCGAAGACAAGGGTGCACCCCACCGGGTCAACACGGCAGAAGAGGGCCCGGTCACACTGGAGCAACCCGGCCATTCCCTCCAGAAGGCTCCTGATCGCCACCTCGAGCTCCCCGGCGGAGGTGCTCGCGAAGGCCGTTGCGATCTCAGTGACTACCTCTTCAAAGCGCAGGCGTTCGACCAGGGCCTCGCTATCCTTCCCCCTGTCGGAAGCGCACTTCGCCCGCTCGCTGCAGAGCACAGCCAGGGCAGTCACATCGGCGTAGGCTTGCGCAAGCTCCGCGTCATGGCAATCGAACCCGCCGGGCTTGTTCCCCAGACCGAGGACGCCAAGCACGCTGCTGTTCACGACCAGGGGCGCCCACAGGACGTTCTCCAGGGATGTGTTGCGATCGGGGAGCCAGGCCGACGCGCCGTTTTGGTCTGGGTGGTTGCAGAAGAGAGCCTGGGTCCGCTCGCAGGCTTCGGCTGGGAGCCCGTCGATCGACATTGGCACACCGGGGCTCAGAAGACTTGGAGGATCGCCGGACTCGGCGAAGAGGAGGAGGCCCTCCGATGCATGCTTGGTGCAAAGAGCCAGGCAGCCCGCAGTCGCCCCGATCAGCTTCCGGCACGAGCTGAAGCTTCTCGTTAGGGCTTCCGTCAACTGGTCAGCGGGCATAGGGTCAGAGATCATGTTGACCATCCGCATCTGAGCAGTAACGAAGGCAGGCGACGATGCTCCCTCTCGAGCCACGACCGCCGCAAGCCGGCGGCATCCCCCCTTGCCGGGCCAGTCGGACCCCATCGGGCCCCAGTATGGCCTCACGAGTACCAGGACTAGGCCAAATGGTGCCCTAAAGTCCCATACTCTCCTAACTCGGACCCATTTACTATATCCCAGAGAGGGCCCTATATCAAGATCACTCGCGCGGGGCCAGGCACGGCCGCGGTGTTCTTTCCTGGCTCGGTGGGAAAGGAGTGGAGCTTGCACCTTAGTGCGCCGGGGCCCTCACAGGGGACCGGCAGGAACAGCCAGGAGCGCAACCTGCGCAGCGGCGACCTGGCAGCGAGGAGGGACGAAGTGCTTAGTGGCAAGGTGACTAGGTACGTGCCGCTTGTATTGTTCGCGTTGGTAGCTCTCAGTACGAGCCATGCCCAGGAGGAGCAGTCGACGGTCGGCGACCCTGGATGGCCCCGCCATTTCACGGCCTCTGCAGGCGAAGAGGTCGTGGTGTACCAACCGCAGCTCGTAGCCTGGCCCAAGTACCTGAGCCTTGAGGTCCTGGTTGTCGTCTCGATCCAGCCAAAGGGGGCGGCCCAGCCTTACGTCGGGTCGGTTCGGGTCACTGCCGACACCAGTACCGACCTTGATAGCCGCACGGTGTTGCTGACCAACCCCAAGGTCAAGGAGGCCAGCTTCCCGGGAGTCGATGAGGAAACGCTCGCCCGAGTCCAGCAGAAGGCCAAGTCCATGATCAAGGCGGGAGCCAAGACGATCTCGCTGGACCGCCTGCTGGCAGCGGCGGTGAAGCTTGACATCCCGGTCAAGGGCGTCGCGGTGAAGTACGACCCACCGTCCATCTTCTACAGCGAGAAGCCGGCGATCCTGATCGTGACGGACGGCGATCCCGTCCTGTCGCCAATCGAGGGCACCGGGCTAATGTACGCGGTGAACACGAACTGGGACCTGTTCTATGAGCAGGCCACGACGTCCTACTTCCTGCGCAATGACAACACCTGGCTGCGGGCCGGCGCTCTGGCGGGACCGTGGCAGCCTGCAGACAAGCTCCCGTCGGGTCTGGCCAAGCTGCCGGATAACGACAACTGGAAGGACGTCAAGGGCACGGTGCCCGGCGTCCCGATCACCGCCGCCCAGATGCCGCAGGTCTTCACGAGCACAAAGCCGGCTGAGTTGGTGGTCATCAATGGGAAACCGCAGTTCACCCCGATCACCGGCACCACCGGGCTGCTATACGTTGCCAACACGGACGCCGACCTCTTCATCTATGGCCCGGAGCCCCAGTATTACCTGCTGATCGCCGGGCGCTGGTTCAGGAGCCTCAAGCCGGCGGAAGGGCCTTGGGTGTCGGTCGGCTCGTCCCTCCCGGCGGAGTTCGCCAAGATCCCACCGGACTCGCCAAAGGCGCGGGTTCTCGTCTCGGTGCCCAGCACCGACCAGGCCAAGGAAGCGGCCATCCTGGCGCAGATCCCCCAGACCGCCACAGTGAAGACCTCCGAGGCCAAGGTGAGCGTGGTCTACAGCGGCGAGCCCAGGTTCGCACCCATTGAGGACACGACGATGGAGTATGCCACCAACTCTCCCTACAACGTGATCCGGGTCGGCGACATGTACTACTGCTGCTTCCAGGGAGTCTGGTTCGTGTCGAGCACAGCCAAGGGCCCCTGGGTTGTCACTGGCAGCGTCCCGTCCCAGATCTACACCATCCCGACGAGCTCCCCGGTGTATGAAGTCACCAACGTGACGGTAGTCGAGGATAAGTCCGACGAGGGCGAGGTGACCTTCGCCTTCGCCGCCGGGATGCTCCTCGGAGCTCTCGTCGCCTCCGACGGCTGTGTGGTGTATGGCACCGGCTGGTACTATCCGCCCTACGTGTGGCACCCGCCCTATGGGTACCTGGGACCGCCGATCTACTACCCCTGGCGCGTGACCTACGGGACGGGCGTGTACTACAACCCGACCTACGGCATCTACCAGAGCCGAGGCAGGTACTACGGGCCCTATGGTGGAGCGGGATGGGGCGCCGCCTATAACCCCGCGACAGGAACCTACGCCCGGGGAGCAGCGGTCTATGGTCCCTACGCAGCCGGAGCTGCCGGTCGGGCCTACAACCCCTACACCGGGGCCTATGCCCGTGGTGCGGCCCTCGCGGGACCGAACTACTCAGCAGCCTACATCAACGCGTACAACCCGAGCACAGGGCGGGGCATCACGGCCTACGGTCGCTCCACTCCCTATGCCAGTTGGGGACGATCCACTGTCACGAACGGGAATGAGTGGGCGAGGAGCGGCTACTACCAGACCTCCCAGGGCGAGATCCACGGCTACCAGACCTCCCGCGATACGGGCGGGGCGAGATGGGAGACCGACCGGGGTTCCGGCTTCGCAGTGCATGGCCAGAACAACACCTATGCCGGCCATGACGGCAACGTGTACAGGAGAACTGACAGCGGCTGGTCGAAGTGGGACGACGGCTCGTGGAACCCGGTACAGCCTCCACTCACCACCTCCAGGCCCACTACGACACCCACGATGGGTGCCACTGCGCCCAGGACCATGAGCAGCGACGTTGCCACCCAACTACAGAACGAGTACCAGATACGAGCCACGGGTGACCAGCGCGCCAACTACTACCAGGGAACACGGCAGCAGCCAACGGGTCGGCAGTGGCCCAGTGACTTCCAGTCGCAGCGGCTGCCGCCGACGGGTGAGCAGTGGACCGGGGGCTCTCAGCGGACGCGGCCACAGGCGTCTGGTGGTGGCGGTCGTGTTGGTGGTGGTGGAGGTGTCCGGGGCCGCCACTAGCCCGCATTATTCATGAACCTGGCCGTGGCGGTGGGTTCTAGTGGTGGTTGGAGGCGCTGTAGCAGGTCCCGCCACAGGTCCTGCACCGGGCAGCCGGAGGCGAAGCCCAGCCATACGCGGCGC
>JBDKVB010000184.1 GCA_039679385.1 Armatimonadia bacterium
CTTCCAGATTCCGCGCCGTCAGCGGGGCTTCAGGTGGCGGCGGCGGGGCCAGTAGATAGCCCTCAGTGGGTTCCGTCATGAGTGGGGCCTTCGCCGTAAGGGGCCCGGGAACCTGCTTCCGGGCCCCTGGTTGGGCAGGATCAGGGACGAGGCAGCCCCTAAGGGCAGGTGATTCGGTAGAGGTTGCCGTTCCGTGCCGCGAGGGCTGACAGGACGCCTTCCGCGTTGTACTGCAGGGACCGGAAGCTGATGTCGTCGAAGGCGCTGCTGGTCTCCCCACCGATTCCGCCGGCATCGAGCGCAACGCTCACGAGCCGGGAATGGCAGTCGATGTCCTTGTCTTGCACCACCCAGGCAGCGCTCGATAGCGTCGGCGAGAGGGCCGTAGAGCTGAGCTGCTTGCCGTGAGCGTGCTTGACCACTCCGTCCACCAGAACCATTTCCTGCTCGTCGCGACGGGTGGCGTAACCCACGTGCTTCCCATCGGCGCTGAACCGCGCTCCCGGCATGATGCGGCCCAACTCCGCCCCCGGCACGCCGTCGACGAGGACCCACTCCTTGTCGTCTCGGCGGGCCTCGAAGAACACGTGAGCACCGTCAGCGCTGTACACCGGGTCGAGCACAACGTCATAGACGGGGCTCTGCTTGCCGTCCACCACAGCCACCCATTCCTCCTCACCCAGGTCCCCCGAGTAGGCCACGTGCCGGCTGTCCGGGCTGAACACGGTGTAGGTCAAGTGAAGGTCCCGGAAGCCCGGCCCCGACTGTCCATCGACCACGACATGCTTGCGCTCGTTTATGGTGCCCACGTAGGCCAGACGGCGGCTGTCCGGGCTGAAGGCCGGTTTGAGGCCCGAGGAGGCGTAGTACGTGCCGATCTCGTCGAAGACCGGTCCATGCTTGTCGTTCTCCATCACGAAGGCCTTGTCGTTGCGCGTGGCACTATAGACGACCCGGCGGCTGTCCGGGCTGAACACGATGTCCTCCAACTGATCAAACCACGGGCCTGCCACACCATCGATCACTGCACACAGGCGGGCGTCCTCGTCCATGGCTACGTATCCGACGCGCTTGCCATCGGGGCCGAACACGATCTCCTCGATGTCGTCGTAGCCCGGCCCGACCTTCCCGTCGACTACCACGTGGCACTTGCCGTCCTTGGCGTGAGCCGGATAGGCGACACGGCTGCCGTCATCGCTCAGCACCGGAACACCGACTGCCGGGAAGACAGGCCCTTCCTTGCCGTCAACCACCACAAGGGCCTGGTCCCCGCCCGGCCGAGCCACCCACGCGACATGCTTCCCGTCGCGACTGAACATCAGTCGGCAGCCGCCGACAATGCGCCGGTACCCGTCATCGCTGTAGGCGTTGCAGTCCTCACCGATCCCCGGGTAGCTCTTTCCGACCGGCTCGCCGTCGACGAAGGCCTGGAACCGGTCCCCATCCTTGGCCACATAGCCAACGTGCCGGCCGTCATCGCTGAAGGCGACCCAGTGATAGCTCACATCGATGAAGTCGTGGAGTGCCTGCTCGTGCTGATCAACGACCATAGCCCACTTGTCGCCGCGGCGGATGCCGTAGACCAGACGGTTGCTCCTGGGCAGGAACCGCAGGCCCTTGACCTCATCGCACACCGGACCGCGAGCGCCGTTGGCCCAGACGCAGACCCCGGCTCCCACTGCCTCGATGGCCGCGATCTGGCTGCCGTCCTCCGAGACGACCCAGTTGCTCTCCGTGAAGGGAACCAGGAGGACGGAGGGTATCTCGCCGTCTTGCTTCTCGTACACCGGCAGGGACGCAAGGTCGCCTACGGGGAAGGCTGTCGGCAGGGGCCCGATGAGCTGCTCCGAATACTCGGCAACTGAGACTAGCTGTGACACTGAGAATAGGAGCACGACGAGAGCAACACAGGTGAGCGTTCTGCGCATGGCGCGGTACCCCCGGGATGGTGGTTCAGCGTTTCTGTGAGTTCAGGGTGATGCGAGGTGATGCTGTAGCAGCTTAGCCCTGCGGCCAGGGCTGTACGGTGAGAGTATCCTTCTGCTCGGTGACCTCAAACAACTTCGGGCGCTCCAGCGGCCCCTTGTTGGGCTGGTGGAAGGTCATCATGAGGCGGCCGTCCAGAGACCGGAAGAGCATCCCATGCCCGCCGTCCTTCCCGAAAACCGGCGTGGCAATCTGCTTCCAGGGCCCGGTGATCTTCCCCGTCTCCGACTTCACCACACCGACCTTGTAGCCGCCGGTGCCGAAGCTCGACCAGATCATCAGCAGAGCTCCCTCCGCTGTGCGGTGCAAGAAGGGGCCATCGGTGACCCGCGAGTTGTCCTTCTCGGTGAGAGGACCCCTGCCCCAGGGCGCCTCGGAAGCCTTGAACAGCAGCACGGGCTCGCCGACGCCCCTGGACAGGTCTGGCGACAGTCGCAGGGCGCACATCTCGCCGTCCTTCACCTGCACCCATTCGTGGCAGAAGACCATCCAGGGCGCTCCCTCGTCGTCGACGAAGAGCGTGCCGTCGAGGCAGAACCAGTCCTTGGGTGTGACCGGGTCCCGGCTGAGCAGATGGAAGGGGCCCTCGGGACGGTCGGAACTCATCGCCCAGGTGCCCCGACAGGCCCCTGGTGTCTTGGGCATGAAGGTCCCGAAGAGGATGTATTTGCCTTGATAGCGGTGTACCTCGGGTGCCCAGAAGTTGCTGGACTCGAAGTCGGCAGGTCGCGTGAAGGCCGCCTGCGGCCCCTCCCAGTTCTTGAGGTCTGTGCTCGTGTAGACCATGAAGCCGGGGCCGCCCGGCAGCCGCCAACCGGTACCGTACAAGTAGTAGCGCCCCTCCTCGGGCACGGGCAAGATGAAGGGGTCGCGCAGGTGGATGTCGTTGAGCGTCACGGTATGTGCCTCCTCCGACCAGGCCCAGGGGGCCAGCAGCAGACAGAGCAGAGCCATGGCATTCATCGGCGAGTGCTCCTTGCTATGTAGAAACAAGCTTGACCGGCAGGTAGATACTGCAATCCAGGTTCGCCGGCGAAGGGCAAGAGGCCTCCACAGCGAGCTCTACGTGCAAGGTCTCCTCCCCTGGGGCGGCGAAGGGAGCTCCTTCGACGCGCGAGGCAACAACTACGCACACTGACCCTGGCAGGGGGCAACACCCATGGCACAGACTGAGCAGTCTCGAGAACCTGAAGACAACCAGCGCCTTGATTGGTGGCGTGAGGCGCGCTTTGGCATGTTCATCCACTGGGGCCTGTACGCACTCCCTGCAGGCGTGTGGGACGGTGAGGAGATCGCCGGCCTTGGCGAGTGGATCATGTACCGCGCCCGGATTCCGGTGCGCGAGTACGAGAAGCTGGCCGCGCAGTTCAACCCTGTGCGCTTCGACGCCGACGCCTGGGTGAGACTGGCCCGTGACGCCGGGATGAAGTACCTGTGCATCACCTCCAAGCACCATGACGGTTTCGCCCTCTTCGGCTCCAAGGCCAGCTCCTACAACCTCGTCGACGCGACACCCTTCGGGCGAGACGCTATCAAGGAGCTCGCTGAGGCCTGCCACAGGCACGGTCTGCGGTTCTGCGTGTACTACTCCCATGCCCAGGACTGGCACCACCCGGACGGAGCCGGCAACAACTGGGACTACGACGAGGAGCGCAAGGACTTCGCCCGCTATCTGCGCGAATTGGTCATCCCGCAGGTCCGCGAACTGCTCACCAACTACGGCCCCCTGGGTCTCATCTGGTTCGATACGCCCCGGACCATCACCCCGGAGCAGAGCAAGGAGCTGACGGACCTGGTGCACGAGCTGCAGCCGAACTGCCTGGTTAGCAGCCGCGTCGGCCACGGCTATGGCGACTACCGCTCCATGGGTGACAACCAGATCCCCGGCGCTGTGGTGACCGGTGACTGGGAGACCCCGGCGACCGTGAACGACACCTGGGGCTTCAAGAGCTACGACCACAACTGGAAGTCGGTCGATACGATCGTGTACAAGCTGGTCGACATCGTCAGCAAGGGCGGCAACTACCTGCTCAACGTCGGCCCGACGGCGGAAGGGCTGATCCCCGAGCCAAGTGTTGAGCGCTTGCAGGCCGTCGGTGAGTGGATGAAGGTCAATGGCGAGGCCGTCTATGGGTCTGGTCCCACTCCCTTCCGGCGACTGCGCTGGCGCTGCACGACCAAGCCGGGCAAGCTCTTCCTCCATCTCTTCGACTGGCCTGCGGGCAAGGTGGAGATACCCGGTCTGCTCAACTCGGTTACCCGTGCCTACCTGCTCGCCGATCCGGATCGCGCTGCCCTGCCCGTGACCCGCGAGGGCGATCTTGTGACCGTCGCGCTGCCGCAGGACCGAGTGGGAAGCGTCGACTCCGTGCTGGTCGTGGAGATCGACGGGCCGCCGCAGGTCACCCAGTACCTCCTCCAGCAAGCCGCAGACGGGTCGGTGGAACTACCGGCCGCCGAGGCTGCTCTGGATGCCCGGTTTGCGGTCTACGACGCCGGACTGGCGGCCGTCACCCACTGGACCAACCCGAGCGATTTCGTGTTCTGGGACTTTGAGGTGCACACACCTGGGACCTTTGAGGTGGTTGTCACGCAGGCCTGTCCAGCAGAGAACGCCGGAGGCCGATACACGGTCGCACTCGGTGAGCAGCGTCTGGAGGCAAGCGTTGCCGCCACCGGCTCGTGGGAGGACTTCGAGGCGGTGAGCGTCGGGACTGTGACCCTTGGCGCAGCGGGGAACTTCGTGCTCAGTGTGAAGCCCGAGGCTCTTGCCGGGCAGATGCTGATGAACCTGAAGTCCGTCACTCTCCGGCCGGTCAGCCGGTCCTGATCCGCCGCCCTGCAGCATCCTGGAGGCAACATCGTCATGCTGAGGCTCTGCGCGGTTCTCTGTCTGGCCCTTCCAAGCCTGTGCCCTGCGGCTCAGATTGATGAGTTCTCCCAGCCCGTGAGGCTGACCTACGGCGATCCGGCGACGGTGGCTCCTGCCATGGGTCCGTGCCTGACGATGGACTGGGACCGTGACGGGCGCCTCGACCTGGTGTCCGGTGGGAGTTGGTGGCGCTCAGCCGGCACAGGACCTGATGGCGTCAGCCTCTGGGAACGCGGTGGCACAGGAGGCATCGGCGCAGTCAATCTGGCCGACCTCAACGGAAATGGCCTGCTCGATGTGGTGCAGGGCGCCAAGGACGGCTTCCACTGGCGTGAGGAGACCAGCAGCACCGGTCCCAGGTCCTTCGTCGACCGGGGGAAGCTGCAGTTCGTGCTGGGTGGCGACCTTGCCGGTCCTGAGCGGGGGGAGAGCGCGCCGGTAGCAGCTTTGGCAGACTGGGACCGCGACGGTCTCGTGGACCTGCTGGTCACCGTCCCTGCTGTGGGCCTCGAGAGCTACCTGCCTTCCAAGGGACCGGGCTTCGGTGTCGGATGGGTCGACGGCACCTGGATCTTCCGCGACATGACCTCCACGATCTACTGGATGCGTAATGTGGGGACGCTCGAGAAGCCGGTGTTCACAGCCGGGAACCTGGTGACCACGGGAGACATGCAGCGAGCGATCACCTTCTTCGATCGCGCACAGCCCTTCCCGATCGACTGGAACGACGACGGCAAGACGGATCTGCTGGTGTGTACCTTCGACCGCGTGGTCGTGTTCCTCAACGTCGGCCGAGAGACCGGCGTGCCGGTTCTCGATGAGGGCCACCTGCTTACCTTTGGCGGCGAGAGGAACATCCCCTACGAGCGAAAGACGGTCTGTGCCTTCCGCCAGGGCGAGCGCGGGCCCTGGTGCCTGCGATTCAGTGGCCCCACGGCGAGCGAGGCGGTGCAACTGACGGGCACCGACCCCTTCGCCTTCGGCCCCGTGCGCATGATGCAGTTCAAGAACCCGGACATGGTGCTCGACAGCTTCGCGGTGCCCGAGGCTGCTGACTGGGATGGCGACGGCAAGCTGGATCTGGTGGTCGGCTGCGAGGATGGCTGGGTCTGGTTCTTCCGCAACCTCGACCCTTCGGGCGGGGTCTCACGCTGGGCCGCCCCCAGGTTGCTGGAGGCCGACGGGAAACCGATCCGTCTCGACCAGACCTACTGCCTCCAGGGGCCCTGTGAGTGGCGCTGGGGATACTCGGGGCCGGCGGTCATCGACTGGGATCTCGATGGGGATCTCGACCTGATCTGCGGGTCTTCGGCGGAGACTTACGTGTGGTTCGAGAACGTGGGCAGCCGCACTACGCCGCGCTTGGTGTCTCGAGGTCCGCTTGTGTGCTGGCCGGAGGGCAAGCCTGTCTCCTGCGCCTGGCGTACGCGTCCGGGAGTCGGCGACCTCAACGGAGACAAGCTACCTGACCTGGTGGGCGTGAACGGTGACCGTCAGCTCTGCTGGTGGCCGCGGGTGCAGACGGCCCAGGCCGGTCTGCAGTTGGGCGCTCCGCAGGTACCCACCGACGCCGAGGGCAAGCCCTGGGTCATCACCGGAGCCGTGCGAGCCACAGGGCGCTCTGTCCTGTCGGTCTGCGACTGGGACCACGACGGACGGCCGGACCTCCTCTCGGCGCCGCCGCTGGGTGACCGAACAGGCTTCCAGTTGCTCTTCCACAACACCGCCACTGACCCGCAGAATCCAAGCTTCGAACTGCGCAACAAGCAGGTTCGGGTCAGCGGCCACATCAGTGAGGGCTGGAACCACTACCTGATGCTGGAGCCCGTGGACTGGGACAAGGACGGTGAGTGGGAGGCCGTGGCCGGAGTCGACTCCGGCGCGATGTACTACTGGGACCGGTAACCCTCGGCCGCTCTGCGCCGGCTTGCAGTGGCGGTTCAGGCCTTCCCTTGTTCAAGGGCCTCCTTGATGGCCTCCATCACGGTGGCCAGGGTGCAGGGCTTCTGGAGGCACCCCGCAGCTCCGAGACGCCGCAGATCGTCGCTTAGGTGACCCTCGGTACGACCGGTAATCGCGATCACGGGCGGACGGCCACCTGCCCGCTGCGTTGCACCGAGGATCTCGCGCACGCCGCCGCCGGGCATCATCAGGTCGGCGATCACCAGGTCGAAGGGCCGGGTGGCCAGGGCATGGAGCGCGTCCTGGGTGTGCGCCTTGGTGACGACCTCGTACCCCTCTGCCATCAGGTCCTCGGAGAGGATGTCGCACAGCTCGCGCTCATCCTCGGCGATCAGAATGCGAAGCCGAGGGCGTTCCGCTTTGAGTGATGCAGCGAGGGCCTTCCCCGCAGCCTCAGGCGCCGAAGTGTCCCACGGTTGTGCGTCAAAGCACAAGGTGAAGGCGGCTCCTTCGCCCTCCCGACTTCGCACAGATATGGACCCACCGTGTGCCTGGACGATCCCGTGCGAGACAGACAGCCCGAGCCCGGTGCCGGGGACGTCACTCTGCCCCAGGCGTCCCTTGGTGGTGAAGAAGGGCTCGAACAGCCGGGGAAGATGCTCCGAGGCGATGCCGGTTCCGGTGTCGCTCACCGTGGCTGTGACCTCGCCGGGCCCCACAGCCGCCGGGAGATGCCTGGTCTCAACCGTCAGGATGCCGCCCCTGGGCATTGCGTGACAGGCGTTGATGACCAGGTTCAGGAAGACCTGCTCCAGTTGCCCCTGATCGGCGCTGATCGTCACGCCTCCTGTCCCATAGTCGCGTCGCACGGAGATGCCCGCATTCGCAAGCTGCCGTGAGGCGATCCGGAGGGCGGCCTCGATCGCCGCTTCGATGGTGATGCTCTCGCGCCGGGGCTCGTGAGGCCGGGCGAAGGCCGTGAGACTGCGGCAGATGTCGGCTCCGCGGCCTGTGGCCTTCAGCACCAGGGCCACAAGCTTGTCGTACTCCTCCGGGGTCTGCACCATGTCGGCGCGTTCGGCCCTCAGCAAGAGGCTCGCAAGGAGGTTGTTGAACTCGTGGGCAACTCCGGCCGCGAGCTGGCCTACCGCTGCCAGTCGCTGGGCATCCTCGGCATGGCGTCGGACAGTCGTGTCTCTGCACACCCACAGGGTCGCGGACTGCCCCTCTCGTCGGGTCGGCACAAGGGTGATCTCCAGGTACCGCGGCTCGCCACCTGGGGCCTTGACCTCCACCTCAACGGTCGCGGGCTCCTCACCAAGGGAGATCATGTCGGCCGCAGCCTGGAGACGGAGTGTGTCCTCGGTGCTCGCAGGCTCAAGAACGGGTCGCCCCACCACCTCTTCGGGACGCTCGCAGCCAAGCAGCGCTGCCCCGGTCCGGTTGCTGAAAAGGTAGCGACCGTCGCACACCACGAAGACCGCATAGGGCGCGGCGTCTACCAGGATCCGGTACTCCTCCTCGCTCTCCCGCAGCTTGTCGTCCGCTGCCTTCCGCGCCAGCACATTCCCCAGGAGCGAGCAGTAGACGGCGAGGATGTCCTGCTTGAGAGAGTCGATCCCGGACCCGTCGGCGCCGCCGGTGTTGCACAGCACCCCCACCAGGTCCTCTCCGGCGCATACCTGTGTCCAGACCGACCAGGGGCCCTCCTCCGTCTGGCGAGGGCACCACTGGGGAGCGTCCGGCTCAATCAGCTCGGCACACCCACTCAGGGGCAGCGTCTCCTCGTGGCGGATCGCCTGGGCCTCCGGACGAGATGCCCGGTAGGCCCCCAGAAGCTGATCGCCCTCACGCAGATACAGGATGCTCTGCTCGAGGCCCAGATTGCGGCAGCTCCCTTCGACTGCGAGCCGACACAGGCTCTCGGTGTCCGCGCACCGAAGGAGTTCGTCGGCAGACCGCAGGACGGCACGAAGCCCGGTGGCGATCTCCTCCTGCCGACGCTGCTGGGCCCGACGCCGTGAGATGTCGCGCGCATAGGAGCAGACGTACTCGTTCTCTCCGTAATGTAGGTAGTTGCAGGTGACCTCCACGGGGAACTGGCGTCCCGACTTGGCCTGCAGTACGGACTCGACGGTGATCGTACCCTCGCTGCAGATCTGCTGCCAGGTGTTCGGCCAGTGATGGAGGGAGTTCCGAGGGGCGATATCCCACACCACCAGAGAGCCAAACTCCTCCTTCGTGTACTCGAGGTTCCGGCAGCAGGCATCGTTGACGAAGGCGAAGCGGCCATCGCTCGTGGCCCAGAAGACGAGGTCCGTGGCGTGTTCGAGGGAGTATCGTGCCAGGGCCAGTTCCTCTTCGGCGGCCCTGCGGGCGGAGACGTCGGTGTGCACGCCGGATAGGAGGACCGGCCGCCCCTCCTCGTCCCATTCACAGACCGCGCCGCGGGCCTGGACCCAGCGCCAGGTGCCGTCCTTGGCCCGGACCCTGTGCTCTGACACGAGGTTCACGGTCTCACCGCGCAGACAAGCCCCAACCATCTCGCGGAGTGTGGCCAGGTCGTCGGGATGGATCAGAGTCAGCCATCCCTCTTGGGTCGGCAGCACGTCCCCGGGCTCGTATCCGAGCATCCTGAGCGACTTCTCGCTGATGGCTGCCGCGCCGCTCTGTACGTGCCACTCCCAGTAGCCATCGCTGCTGCCCTCAAGGATGCGCCGAAGCTGCTGCTCACTCGCAGCCACGGCCTGCTGGGCCTCTCGCAGCTCAGTGATATCGGTCCCCAGGGAAAGCACCTGCGTCCTCTGGCCCGTCTCGTCCGTCAGCGGAACCCTCACCGAACGGAGCCAGTGGGCACTCCCATCGGCAAAGGTCACCCGCTCAGCCTCGTGAGTGACCGGCCTTCCTGAGCGCAGGACCTCTGAGGCATCCGCGGCAAGCGCCCGGCCCTCCTCCTGATCACCATATAGCTCCTGCCTGGTCCTGCCCACCATCGCCTCGGTCTCATGGCCGAGGGCGCGGCCAAGCGCCCGGCTGGCCATCAGCAGACGCCCTTCGCGGTCTGTCACACTGATGAAGGCAGGCGTGACCTCAAACACCTTCTGGAGGAAGGCACGGTCGCGGTGCAGGCCCTGAACCCTTTCGCCTTGGTCCGCGACCGCGGCTACCAACCACGCGGCGTGCATGAGGGCCTGCTGTACGTCTTCGCGGCTGAGGGAGGGCACGTTGCGCAGCGCTTCCTGGTAGGTCTCGGGGGCGACCCCACAGCGATCGGCCTCTGCCCGGAAAAGGTCCTCGTCCAGGGGATCATCCTCGTAGAGAAACCGGCCGAGGGAGAGCGTCGCGGTGTGCTGTCCGAGGATACGGAGCGGGAACAGGGCCTGGTGCAAGCCACTCGGGCAACGCTGGAGGGCATATCCCCCGCTCTCTACAAGGGCCGCAGCCTGGGTCTCAGCATGCCCCTGGTGGCACTCGCGGCAGAGGTCCTCCGCACCCACTCCCAGCCTTAGGGTGCCCTCAGGCGTCAGTAGCCGCACGGGGATCCGCACAGCATCGTGCAGTAGTCGTAGCAGTGGTGCAATCTCGTCGAGGTTGATCGGCTCGATAGACCCCGGGTTCGCCTGGGACAAGCTGACGGCCTCCCTGGTGATGGAGTGTGGACATGGGCAGTCCCCCCGGGCCGGCAACAGTATAGACGCCGAGACTGGCCGGCGCAACGGTCAGACGGAGAGCTCCTGCGGGCCCGTCGCTCGGAGTCTTGCGCCGCTTCGGTCGGGTGTGGTATAAAGAAGGTGTTGCACCAAAGGGGAGTAGCAGGACGGTCTCGTACCGTTCCGGGTAGGCCAACAATCCCGAAGATTATCTTCTGGTCTCCCGACCGGTTCCCATCCGGGTGTCAGACCTTTGGTTACACGCTCACTATGCGTGTGGCCTGGTCTGTGCCACACATCCGGAGGTTGCTTTGTTGATCCCCAGACCCCTGCTTCCCATCTTTGTTGCCGTCCTCGTCACGCTTCCCGGACTGTTCGTCGCCATCGCTCACCTTCCGCTTGCTGCGCCTGCCACGGCGCTACTCGCCGGTCTGGCGATTCTGGCTGCTTCCTTCCTCCTCCTGTGGGCCTGCGATACCGCGCAGTCCGATATTTCCCAGGGGTTGGCCCTGGCTGTGGTCGCCCTGGTCGCCGTCTTGCCCGAGTACGCGGTGGACATGTACTTCACCTGGCAGGCCGGCAAGTTCCCCGATAGCGAGTATGCGCACTATGCCATCGCGAACATGACCGGCGCTAACCGCCTGCTCATCGGCGTGGCCTGGGCTCTGATCGCGGTGATCTACTGGTTCAAGTGCCGGCGCCCGGTGCGACTGGAGTCCGATCGACGTCTCGAGGTCGGTTTCCTTGGCGCGGCGACGCTCTACGCGCTGTTCATCCCCATCAAGGGCAGCCTGGAGTGGTACGACGGCCTCGTCTTCGCAGCCATCTACGTGGCCTACATCCTCCTGGCCAGTCGCCGGGGCGTCGAAGAGGCTGAAGTCGAGGGTCCTGCTGCCTACTTGGTCGCGCTGCCGACGGTTAAGCGCCGCGTGGTCACGGCTCTGCTCTTCCTCTTCTCGGCGGGCATCGTGCTCGCCAACTCAGAGCGGTTCTGCGAGGGCCTGATCGGGAGCGGCAAGCTCCTGGGCATCAGCGAGTTTCTTCTGGTGCAGTGGCTGGCACCCATCGCCTCCGAAGCACCTGAGTTCGTGGTCGCGACCATGTTCGCCCTGCGCGGCAACGCCGGGCTTGCGCTGGGGAGTCTGCTCTCGGCCAAGCTGAACCAGTGGACGCTGCTGGTCGGCATGATCCCGGGCGTCTTCGCCCTGTCCTCGGGCTCGATCACCCCGCCGATGCCGCTGAGCACCTTCCAGATGCATGAGGTCATGCTCACGGCCGCCCAGTCCCTCCTTGCCGTGGCCATGCTCTCGACGCTGCGTTTGACCATCGGGCAGGCGGTTCTGCTCTTCACGCTGTTCATCGGCCAACTCGTGGCTCCCGGGCTGGTACAGGCCGCCGGCGGCACCAGCTTCCTCGGGTTGCAGCCCGACCAGATGCACCCGCTCTTCACCTTGCTGTACCTGGTCGCCACGCTGGTGCTGTTCCTCGACCAGCCGCAGCGACTGCGCAGTGTGGTGGCCTGGCTGTCACCACGCGCCCTGGTGCCGGTACCCGTGCGGCATACCGACGAGAACGAACGCGGATAACGCTGTAGCTACCCCAGACACCACAGGGGCCGGGCAGCGTCTCCCGAAGCAGGAGGCGCCACCCGGCCCTTATCGTTATCCTGCGAGTTGTTTCGCGGCAGGGCCCTCGCGGGCGATGCTGCTCCGCTGCTACTTCTCCCAGACCTCCACTTCCTGGACTGCCGTGTAGTCCTGGTCCGGTCGCAGCGCCGTGATCAGGATCCGCATCTGACTGGCCTGGACCTGTGCCGCCACGGCAGCCTCGATCACTGAGCCGGTCGAGGCGGAACCCTTGCCGACGGTCTGCCAGCCCTCCTTCGTCGGGACCTGGACCTCATACTGTGCAACCGCGGACGAATACAGAGTCACGCGCCCGATCTTCACGGGTTGCGGCCAGGTCACGGTGAACCAGTCGGGGAGCTGTCCGGGCGTGCCATCCACCCATCGCATTCCCTCGGTCACACCGTCCACCAGTCGGTCTGGAGCTGAGCCGAACTGGGCCCTGGAGGACACGGCGACCTTCGTTCCCTTGCCCTCGAAGGCGAGGTTCCCCGGCTTCTGCAGAGCTGCCTCGGCCTTGGCGATCGCCGCGAGAGGCACCGCGAGGTTCTCTCGCGTGCCGACCTTCTCGTCAGTGGTGTACACGTGGGTATCGTAGGTCTCGAAGCGGTCCGTCCAGCTTACGCCGCGCTGCAGCTTGACCTTGCGTCCCTCGGAGACGACGTACAACTCCTGCGGTCCCGGTCCGGAGGTGAAGGTCAGACGCACCTGCTGCGGGATGGTGGCGGTGTTGACGGCGAACACGTACAGCTCCTTGCCAACTCGCCGGACTGAGAGGTGCAGGTTCCAGGGTTGCGGTGCGTCGGCCTTGAGGCTGACCTCCGTGCTCGGGTCGGCGAGGATTGCCGACTTCAGGTCGGCAACCTCGAAGGAGAGCCAGGGCATACCGATCCCCAGGTCGGGGTAGTTGGCCGTGTGGGCGTAGGTGAACCACAGGAAGCCCTTGGCGCCGTAGATGGCTGCCTGATACAGCATATTGCGCAACTCAATCAGCCGCGGCGCGCGCTGGTTGACCCGGCCATAGTCGCCGTAGTTGAAGGCCTGCGGGGTGACCCAGATCGCCTTGCGTCCGCCACTCACCTCGCCGCAGGTCTTGACGAACTCGCTCACCTTCTGGATCGGCTGGGCCGCAAGTCCGCCCTTGAGGAAGCACGGATACGGGTCCGGCATGAGGACGTCGCCGCCCTCCCAGTACTTGCGGATGCCCTCCAGGGTATCGTTGAGCATGATGCACGGATGGTAGGGGTCGACGGACTCGATGACTTCGTAGATGCGCCGGGTTCGCTCCGGGATGGCGGGCCGGAGCTCGGGCTCATCGGCCATGTACCAGGCGAAGAGTCCGGGGTGAGTGCGGAGGGCGCCCACGTGTCTGGCCAGGGCTTCGGCCTCGGAGTCGCTCAGCGGCTTGCCCCAGGTCGCGGCCGCCATCATCGAGGACTGCGGATAGGGGTAGATGGTCACGGCCGTCTTGGCGGCAGCGACCTTGTCGAGGAACTCGCGCACCTTCTCGGGGCTGACGCCGGTGTAGCCGTAGTTCTGCATGAGCTGGTAGGCATGGCCCGGCTCGGCCATCTTCTCCACCGGCATGCTGAACCAGCCGAAGGGCAGCACCGGCTCACCGTTGTGGAGCAGAACCTTGTGCTCGTCGAAGCGCCACTCGTCGGCGACCTTCGGCAGCTTGCGGATCACGGTCACGGAGCGATGGCGGATCTTGTGGTCCTTCGCGTCGGCCAGGATCACCACCAGCGTGTACCTGCCGTCTGGATCCTGGGCGGGCCAGGTCACCGGAAGCGTCACCCGGGACTGATGCCGGGCCGGCTGCTCAGCCTTCGCCATGACCCGCTCGTCCATGGGGCCTTGCTCCGGCGCACCACGCAGGAGAGCGCAGGCCATCTGCAGCTTGCCCAGCTCCTCCTCGGGGACAGCGGCGGTCACGTCGAAGATCAGCTCATGAAGGTCCTCGGTGGCGTAGACGTTTTCGCGGTACCTGGGTCGGATCAGGTCGACCGTCAGCGGCGCGTAGGTCGCATCGACCTGCAGGTTCCGCAGCGCAAGGATCATGGTGGTATCGCGGCCGTCCACCAGTTGGAGACGCAGAGTCTGACGCCTTGCCTCCTTGACGGGGACCTCGAGCTTCACGAGGCTGCTCTCGCCGCTTCGCAGACGTCCTCTCGCCCACGAGCCCGCGGTCTCGCCGAGCACGCCGCGCAGGCGGAAGCGACGTTCCCGGCTCCCGTGGTTGGCGACCGTCACCGCAGCCCGGTACATGAGCGTTCCTGCGGCGTTCGGATATACCTGGGCGTTCTGCGGCGCTGTGATATCCCACAGATACGGGTCGAAGTCGGCTCCCGGGAGCTTCAGCACCGCGTACTGCCCGGGCTGATGGAAGCCGCCGGTGAGTGGGGCGAAGCTGGAGAGCTCGGAGCCCTTGGCCTGTCGCTCGCGGGCGACCTCCACAGCCCAATCGCCACGGGAGGCGGCCGTCATCCCCAACTCGACCACCGGGACGCGCAACTCAACCGTCCACTTGTCCGTCCCGGTCTTGGCTGCCGCGAGGACGTTGCAGTTCCAGTCGGCGCTCTCAACCGCTCCGCCCTGACGTCCCTGGGCATCATAGATCGTGCCCAGAGGGTTCACGACGAAGTGGTAGTACTCCACCCGCTGACCGGTGGGGTCGACCATGAACTCCAGGCAGTCGTCGTTATAGACCTTGCCGTCGCGGGCCGTCACGGCGGTCTTCAAGGTGCCGACACTCGGCTCGTCGGCCTCGGCGGCGAA